>JAEZWE010000239.1 GCA_023420435.1 Bacteroidota bacterium | reverse complement strand
ACCAATATCGGATGGCGCTACATGAATTAAACAAATTTTACCGTTTATTTCTTTTGCAAACTTACAAGCAGCATCAACCAATTTATTGGTGGAATCTCCAAAATCAATAGGCAGAACTATTGTAATCATAATTTTCTAATTTTGTTATTTAAAGTTAAGACTTTTTTTAATGAAAAAGAACACTTTTAACATTATTAACAAATTTTAATTTTAAAAGCACTTTTATTTTCCAAAAATCCTTCTAACTTATCATTTTCAGAAATTTTTCCAACTCCAGCAGGAGTTCCCGTAAAAATAAGATCACCCACTCTTAAGGTAAAAAATTGCGATGCGTAAGAAATAATTTTATCAAAATCAAAAATCATTTGGTTGGAATTTCCTTGCTGCACTTTTTCACTGTTTTTTTGAAGCGAAAAGTGAATATTTTCTAAATTAAAATTATTTTTATTGTGAAATGAACTAATGACTGCAGAACCATCAAAACCTTTTGAAATTTCCCAAGGCAAGCCTTTGGATTTTAACTCTTTCTGTAAATCTCTGGCAGTAAAATCAATTCCCAGGCCTATTTCTTCATAATGTTTTGAAGCATTTTCTTTTTGAATGTACTTTCCGCCTTTTGAAATTTTTAAAACCAACTCCACCTCATAATGTATTTCTTTTGAAAATTCAGGTAAATAGAAATCGTTGCCTTTTAAAAGGGCGGTGTCTGGTTTTATAAAAATGACGGGTTTTTCAGGAATTTCATTTTCTAATTCTTTAGCATGTTCTTGATAATTTCTTCCAATGCAAATGATTTTCATTTTATATTTTAAGTATTGTATTTATATTTATGTTATTTTACAGAATTTAGCATAAATATCGTTAATTAAGTAAATATATTTTATTATTTCAAAAAAAATAATATATTTGTGTTAATTGTTATGGATGTTTTGTAAATTTTTTTATTATTTATAGCATCTATTCTGCAGTTAATAAATTGTATTTCTTTTATTTATATAAAAGATATTTGTAAATTTGCATCCCTTAAAAATAAACAAATATGAGAAAAAAAATATCTCTTTTATCGATTTTCTTAATTTTTAGTAGTTATTATTACACACAAAGTCCTACTGCACCTGCTTTAGGTTTTAATGTTTTTGTTGAAAATTTTTTAGAATTAAAAACAAATGAAGCAGAAGGTCCAGTAGCGGTTGGTGGTGATTTGAAAATTTCAGGAAATTATCAA
Source organism: Bacteroidota bacterium (assembly GCA_023420435.1). Taxonomy (GTDB): domain Bacteria; phylum Bacteroidota; class Bacteroidia; order Flavobacteriales; family Weeksellaceae; genus JAEXBA01. Next base: position 6,003 of record JAEZWE010000239.1, on the reverse strand, counting down.
GTTAACATCCATAATCACGGTACATTCCAAGTTGGTGGACAAAAAATTGGACTTTTAGTTGGAGGATCTTTAAATTTTAACTCTGGTGATCTAAAAGTTAATAATGGTTATGTAAAAATCGGAAACGATACCGGAGCAAAAATTTGGTACAAAGATAATAACAATGCTTATGCACCCATAAGAGTTACTCAGTCCAATGGAGGTTACGACAGTTCACCCAGAATATCAATACAGAATAATGCCATCTATTTTGGGACTAGCAACAATCCTGTAAGTACAACCAATAATCCTATCCATCAAGGTAATATCATTGATTTTGCGAGTGCATTTACTCAAATGAGAGCTTCTTCATTAGATATGTCGCAATGTACACATAATGCAGTTTTAAGAAATGCTAATGGAGTTTTAATTCCTACAGGTACAGCACTTCCAAATCAAGTGAAAATTGATTTGCAAAATGGGGTTAATATTTTCAATATTACTGGAGCAGAAATGAACAGTATCAATGAATTGAAATTTGACTTAGGACAACCAAGCGCAAGCAAAGTTTTAATAATTAATGTTAATGCACCGGGAACTTTTAACTGGAAAGTATGGAATCAACCTGCATTTGGTGGTAAACAAAACTGTCCGTATGTTATTTATAATTTCTATAATACGACAAACCTTCATTTAATACAAGGAGATACTTTGGAAGGGACCGTTTTTGCTCCTTTTGCAGAATTTAAGAAAACAAATAATTCTAACATTGAAGGTCAGGTTATTGCCAAAAAATTCAATCAAAATGGTGGTGAAATGCATCATGCCCCTTTTACACCAACAATTCCTACTTGTGCAGCCCCTGTAATTAATGCACCAGCAACCGATTTTACAATTAACGATGATACACAATGTTTTACAGGAAATTCTTTTGAATTTACCAATACAACAACAGGGACAACTCCTGTAACTTATGCGTGGAATTTTGGAGATGGTAATACCAGTACCAACATGAGTCCTACCCACAGTTATACCACTCCTGGAACTTATACAGTAACTTTAACTTCTACAAATTCTGGAGGAAGTACTTCAAAATCTTATAATGTTACCGTTTATGCTGTAAAAACACCTTCTATCAGTGTAACGAACTCCACTTCTTCAGGATCTGGATCGGTTACTAAACAAATTACTTTGTCCAATCCTTCAGATTTTACCTCATATTCTTGGGAAAATGATGGAACATCCGGACTTTTCGCAAATCAAAGTGTTGTAAGCTTTACTTATACTGCTGCAGGATTATATAATGTAAAAATAAATGCAGTGGATACAAATGGATGTAGTAAAACAGTAACTATATCGGTGGTTGTTGATGCTAATGATGTTAGTACAGGAAACGATGGTGGATTGGAAAGTGAAAGTTTAGGAGATGCGGTTTCCAAAAGATATATCCAAAGAAAGAAAAATAGTTTACCGACAACTTTGGTGAAAACTGATGCCATGTTGTTCAATAACACTTCTTTTGGTAATAATGCAAATTTAGCATCTACAAATTCTTTAGCTGCGCTTACATTGTCTAATATGTTCCCAACACAATTAGCTGCTGGAAGTGTTGCACATACAACATCACCAACCGATATTTTAGATTACACTACAGCTGCTGAAGTTTTAAGTGTGGATTATTCTCTTGGTGGAAGAACAAAAGCCGTGGTTTTAGGAATTAGAACGGAAAATAAAGTTTACAACCATACCAAAGCTTCTTGTGACAGATTAAAAGGTGCAGAAATTTTATATGTGAAAACCGTACAAATTAATGGATATAATTTCTTGGAGCAAGCCATTAAGCAAAGAAATGGTTCTGTAGAATATGCTATTTCTTTCGCAGTAGGAAAAAATGCAGCGGATTCAAATTATTCACTTCAAACGAATTGGTTTGTGAAAGAATATGCAATTTCTGAAAATGTATTCAATTTCCAAGTTTGGTCAACCAATCCATCTTATACTTATAAATTAGTGGGTGATATTTTAACCACATTAAACGGATCAATGCCTTTAACACAAACTGAAATTCAGAAAGTACCGAAAACTTATGCTTCAAAAGTTTCCAGACAAGGAACAGATTTGGTTTTGAATTTAAGAAGTTTAGAAATCGGACAAAACGTTGAAATTGAAATTGAAGAAAATTATACTGAAACCAACGGTTATGCACAACTTTATGCACCGGTAAATACACAAATTGAAGATGAAGTTCGTTTCAATATCGGTGATGCTTATGAGTTTGATGGTTTAATAAGAGTGGATGGTGCCACACAGGATGCTTTTTATCATGCAGACGGAAACTGGGGACAAGATTTTGATAAAGAGTATACCGTAATCAACAATTACAGAATTTTCAATAATTTCGAAAGAGTTTATAAAGATGATGAATATGAAATTCACAGAACCGTAAATGTAAAAGTAACTACGGATGATTACTTCACGCTTTATAAATCTTTATTGCCAGGAAATTTACCTGCAGATTACAGCGAATATAAATTCTTAGCTTTCACCGCTACAGGAACAGGATTGTTGGATATCGGGCTTGTAAAAGCAGGAATTACGGATTGGAAAAACCAATTTAAAGCTCCTCTAAACGTAAGATCAACAGAACAAACGTATTATATTCCTTTCGATTATTTTAAATCAGCTGCAAATAATAATACCATGACAGTGGAAGATTTAACATCACTAACATTTACTTTCTTACCGAAAGAAGCAAAAACGAATGTTTTAGATTTGATGATTAAAGAAGTAAAATTCACGAAAACAGCACCAGAAGGTTACGAAAGCTTGTTGACGATGATGGAAAATGAATTTGTGATTTATCCAAATCCTTCCAACGGAACATTCAATTGTTTGTTGTATAGCGATAAAAACAATATTGCTACAGCAAAAGTTTACGATACTACAGGTAAATTGATATTCAAAGAAAACGTTTATTTGCAGGAAGGAAGAAACGAATTGAAGTTTGAAAATACAGCAATTCCAAACGGTGTTTACATTTTCACGATTAAAAGTGATGAAGTAGATTATGGAAGCTCGAAGATGATAATCAAGAAATAATAATCTATTACTCTAAATAAAAAACCGTTACTAAAAATTGTAACGGTTTTTTTATTTTTTGAATTCCTAAAATAGATTTTTTGAAAATTTAAAATTTTGATCTCAACTGAATTCCGGTTAAAACCTTTTTAGTAAACAAAGGAAAATCAGCATTCTGGATCCATCCAAAATAGCCTAAATCTTTCTGGAAAACTTCTTTCACACGTTGTCCTTTATACTTCCCGAAAGTGAAAATTTCTTTTTCTTCATCATCAAAAGCAATAAATCCGGCTAAATCTGCAAAACGGTTGTGGAATGAATAGTCACTTAAACCAGCAATTTCGTTAGGTAAATCTTCATATTTTCCAACTTGGGCATCTAAAACTTCAAATGTTGCCATAACATCCGCTTCTGCAGAATGTGCATTTTCTAAAGTTTTTCCGCAATAGAATTGATATGCCGCAGAAAGATTTCTTGGTTCTTTTTTATGAAAAATGGTTTGCGCATCGATTAATTTGAATTTACTCAAATCAAAATCAATTTCGGCGCGCAAAAGCTCTTCAGCAAGCAAAGGAACATCAAAACGATTGGAGTTGAATCCGCCCAAATCGCTTCCCGAAATCATTTCCATAATTTTTGGCGCAATTTCTCTAAATTTTGGCGCATCTTTTACATCTTCATCAAAAATTCCGTGAACATCAGAAGCTTCTTTCGGAATGGAAGTTTCTGGATTTACCAGCCAAGTTTTACTTTCTCTGGAAGCATCTGGATTTACTTTTAAAATGCAGATTTCAACAATTTTGTCTTTGGCGACATTAATTCCTGTGGTTTCTAAATCGAAAACACACAATGGTTTATGGAGTTTTAAATTCATAAGATTTTTTTCCGCAGATTTTGCAAATAGTGAAGATTATAGAAATCTGCAAATCAGCGTAATCAGCGTAAGATTTATTTAAGTTGTTTTTGAAATAACAATGAAACCAAAATATACCAAATAATGATTAATGGAATTCCCAAAATTTTAAAAAAGAGTAAAATGAGAATTCCGCCTATCAGCAAAACGATTTTTGGCATATTATCTTCTATTTTCATGGATTTAAATTTCATCGCAATCATTTTTATTGGAGAAATGAGAAGCCAGGAAGAAATTATGGTTAGCATGATTAGTAAAACTGGCGTTGAAACAATTGAATTAATTAAAATATTATTTTCCGTTAAGTAATAATAAATTCCAAAAATGAAAATCGTATTGGAAGGCGTATTTAATCCTTTAAAATAAAATTTCTGCTCTTCATCCAAATTGAAAATTGCCAACCTCAAACAGGAAAACAGCGTAATAAAAAGACCCAAATATTTTAATTCAAATGGCATTTCGGTTCCGAAAATTGAATTTTCAAAAGGTTCCAGCATTTTATACATCGCTAATCCCGGAATTAATCCGAAGCTCACCATATCAGCCAAAGAATCTAGCTGAACTCCAAGATTGGAGTTCGATTTTAAAGCTCTGGCTACAAAACCGTCAAAAAAATCGAGAACTAAGGAAATGATAATACAAATTGCCGTTATTTGATAATCCCCTTTTATTAAATGTATAGCACCAACACTTCCGGAAAAAAGATTTCCAAGAGTAAGCATATTGGCAAAGTTGTTTTTTAGAAATTTCATTCGGATTCAGTAGTTTTCAAATTTAATGTTCTTAGTTGGAAAAACAATCCAAAAAGAGAGAAAAATGCGGTGATAACTGTAAAAATTAAAGAGGCTGAAATGGAATATTCCGGAGAAAATTCAAAATATTTTGAGGCTTGCAGAAAAAGCATTTCCCGAATTCCAATTCCGGCAAACGAAATTAAGCTCAACACCGAACTTCCCAGAAAAAGTAGGGAATAATTTACAAAACCTTCAGTAACACCAATGCTTTTCAGTAAAAAAATAAAACAGAAAATTTGTAAAAATTGAACCGCAAAAGAGAATCTCAAAGTTTTCCAATAAATTTTTTCAAACGTGGAAAATAGTTTTCTAAAAATGAAAAACCCTAAAAAAAGTCCTGCAAGAAATAAAAGAATAAACCAAAATTTAAACTCAATTAAAGAGAAAAATCCAAAAAGACAAATAATTAAGCAAATCGCAATAAGTCCGCTTAAACGATCTGCAAAAAGTGAGGAAGTGAGTTTTTTGGCGCTCCAACCAAATTTCTTGTTAAGAAGGTAAATTTTATAAGCATCTCCGCCAATTCCACCCGGAATAAAAAAATTGTAAAACATTCCCAAAAAGTAAAGTTCCAAATTGCTTTTGAAACTCAAATTAAATTCATTTTTTTTGAGGAAAAAATCCAGTCTTTTTGCGGAAATAATTTGTGAAGCCAGAAAAAAAATTCCTCCTAAAATCAGATAAAAAACATCAATGGTTTTCCATAATTTTGAAACTTCACGAAACGGGATTTTCGTAAAAACGAAATACAGCAAAACACCGCTAATAAGGATTTTCAGGAAATTTATTCCTGCTTTTTTAAGCGCCCTGCGTTCCAAAATCGGTGATTTTTCTAATATTGAATGGACGTTTATCCTGCGATTCGTAATAAGTTTTCATCAACATATCGATGATAATTCCTGTTGTAAAAAACTGTATTCCAATAAAAATCAATAAAACGCCCAAAATCAAGAGTGGTCTTCCTCCAATTTCGTTTCCTAAAATTTTCAAAATCAAAAGATAAATGTTGATTAATGCACCCAAAGCAAAGGTAATAATCCCAATATTTCCAAAAAGATAAATGGGTTTCGACAGATATTTTTTGTTGAACAAAACCAAAAGCAAATCGTTAATCACTTTAAAAGTTCGGTTCATCCCATATTTGGAGACTCCGAATTGTCTGGCGTGATGTTTTACTGGCATTTCGGCAATTCTGGCTCCGTTTAAATGCGCCATTAAACTGATGAAACGGTGATTTTC
>JAEZWE010000065.1 GCA_023420435.1 Bacteroidota bacterium | reverse complement strand
GATCGTAAGAGTGTGACATAAACATCAATTGGCGAATTCCAATCATATCACCTTCCGGAGTTTCTACAACAGCAGGTTTTTTTACAATTGCTCCAATCGCTAAAATGGCGACCTGAGGTTGTGGAATAATTGGTGTTCCCATCAAATTGGCAAAACTTCCGACATTGGAAATCGTATAAGTAGCACCTTGGGTATCTTCCGGTTTTAATTTTTTGTTTCTTGCTCTATAAGCCAAATCATTAATGGCTTTTGCTAAACCTGAAAGTGAAAGTTGATCGGCATTTTTAATCACCGGAACAATTAAATTTCCATCGGGTAAAGCAGTGGCCATTCCAATATTGATGTTTTTCTTCTTTATAATTTTATCGCCATCTACTGAAACATTAATCAAAGGATAATCTTGAATTGCTTTTACCACCGCTTTTACAAAAATTGGCATGAAAGTAAGCTTTTCGTTCTCTCTTTTTTCAAAAATGGCTTTGTTTTTAGCTCTCCATTTTACCACATTGGTAACATCCGTTTCTATGAATGAAGTGACGTGCGGAGAAATTCTTTTAGAATTTACCATCGCATCTGCAATAATTTTCCGAACCCGGTCCATCTGAATAATTTCGTCGCCATCATTAACGGTTACTGGAACTGGAGTTGGAGCAGATTGTGGAGCAGGAGATGCTGCAACAGGAGTTGTTGTTGCGAGCACGTTTTGTGGAACAGGACTTCTTTTTGAAACGAAAGCAAGAATGTCTTCTTTGGTAATTCTACCTTCTAAACCGCTTCCTTTGATGGATTTTAATTCTGTTTCTGAAATATTTTCTTGTTGAGCAATCGATTTTACCAGTGGAGATAAATATAAATCTCCGGAAAATTCTGCAGAAGGTTGATTTTGCAATGGCTTTTCCAGTTCTTGAATATCCGCTTTAGTTGGTTGCGGAATTTCTGTTTTTACTTCTTCAGCGGTTTTAGGTTCTTGAGTCTGTTCTGCGATTACTTCACCTTCTCCGGCAATTTCTAAAATAGCAATAGCTTCTCCAACTTTTGCGACTTCATCTTTTTGTTTCAGAATTTTTACAATTTTCCCCGAAACTGGTGTCGGAACATCAGAATCCACTTTATCGGTAGCAATTTCAACCACCGAATCGTCTTCTTTCACCGTATCTCCTTCATTGAATAACCAGCTGATAACGGTAGCTTCCATCACACCTTCTCCCATACTTGGAAGTAATAATTTATATTCTGCCATTTTTAGATTTTAGATTTTTACAAATATATAATTTTTTTGCTTTTTTTTGTGAATTCTTCAATTAGTCTTTAAAGAACTCTATCAAAATACTGTCTCCAAAGCTTAATCCGAAAAGTGTTTTGGCACCATTATGTTTATTTCCTTTATAAATCGTTAGTTCCAGCATTCCGGATTCGTTGAAGATGGCAGCTTTATGTCCGTGAAATTCATTTTCAAGGTTCCAGTCGGTAACTACATCGGTGTATTTGGAGAAAATTTTATTAATGGTGGTGGATCGAAATTTTATTTCAAAATGGTCAAATCCTTTCATGTGTTCATCAAACAGCTTCTGGCTTATATTAGTAACGACATTTCCAAAATTGTCGATGTACATTACTTCGCCAATCATCGTTTGTTCAGTTGTTGAGGGTTTTGGCGAAGAAAGCTGTTTTGCAGATTTTATTTTTCTACCGATCACTTCAGGTAAACCTCCATTAATTAAATGTACCGCTGAAGGAACAAAAATATCGATGGCTGTAAAATTGACTTCATCATCAAAACGATTATTAAAGGTAATTTCGTAAATAGCTTCCGGTTTTATTTCATGAAAAATAAGACTTAAAACGCCATTGTCTGCCGCAATAAAATAGTGTTCATTGGCTTTGTAAAGAATACATCTTCGATCTTTTCTGAAAAAACTGTCCACACAAATAATATGAACACTTCCTGCGGGAAAAAAATGATAGCTGTTTCCCAGAATATAGGCAGTTTGAGCAAGATTGTAAGCGTGGATATCATGCGTAATGTCAACAATTTTTGAATCAGAATTTTGGGACAGAATTTTACCTTTTATCGCAGCAACACGATGATCTGTAGTTCCGTAATCTGAGGTAAGGGTAATAATTGACATGGGAAATGTTTGCGGGAATTTGGTTCAGCAAAAATAAGAAAAATAGATTTTTTTATGAGGAATGTGGATAAGTATTGTTTTGAGTTCTGAAAATATATTCTAAATTTAGAAAATATAAATTACAACAAATTCTACTGGATGTTTGAACTGAATTATGAACTGGAAGGTATTGATACCAAAACTTTTTACGGCGTAAACAATCAATTTTTTAATTTAATAAAATCTACTTTTCCTACTTTAAAAATTACAGGGAGAGATGCTCAGGTTTTTGCCATGGGAAATCAGGAAACCTTAGATGTTCTGAAGAAAAAATTGCAGGATATTGTTTCTTTTATTTCAGAAAACAATTCTATTACTTTAAAAGACGTTGAAAATATTTTGAATATTAAAAATGAAACCGAAAAACAACTGGTTTTCGACCAGGATATTATTGTAAAAGGCGTCAACGGAAAAGTCATTAAAGCCAAAACCACCAATCTTAAAAAGCTGGTAAAAGAAACAGAGAAAAAGGATATGGTTTTTGCTATTGGTCCTGCAGGAACTGGAAAAACCTATACTTCTGTGGCTTTAGCGGCAAGAGCTTTACGTGATAAGGAAGTGAAAAGAATTATCTTAACAAGACCCGCTGTAGAAGCAGGGGAAAGTTTAGGATTTCTTCCCGGAGATTTAAAAGAAAAAATGGATCCTTACTTACAGCCTCTTTATGATGCTTTACGCGATATGATTCCGCACGAAAAATTAGAAGGTTTTATCGAGAAAAAAGTAATTGAAGTTGCACCTTTAGCTTTTATGAGAGGAAGAACTTTGGACGAAGCTTTTGTGATTTTAGATGAAGCGCAAAATACGACCCATTCCCAAATGAAAATGTTTTTAACAAGAATGGGAATGAATGCCAAATTTATTATTACTGGAGATCCAAGTCAGGTGGATTTGCCTTTAAAGCAAAAATCCGGATTAAAAGAAGCGATGCGAATTTTGAAAGATGTACATGAAATTGGATTCGTTCATCTTACAGAAGAAGATGTGGTAAGGCATCCTGTGGTGAGAAAGATTATTAATGCTTACGGAAAAGAGGAAAAAAGACAGAGAGAGGAATAGTTATCCACATTTCCACATTAAGGTTTAATTTATGAAAAATTAACCTATTAATAACTGATTATGAAAATTTTATGAAAAAATTTGTTAAAAAGTTGTTAATTAAAAAAATAATTTTACATTTGCATTAAGAATTAATCAATTAAATTCATTTAATCATGAAAAAATTATTATTAGCAGGTGCTTTCGCACTTTTTGGAGCAGTTTCTATGAACGCTCAATCTGGCTTCAATTTAGGAGCTAATGTTGGTCTGCCAGTTGGAGATGCTGGAGATGGATATAGCTTCAAACTTGGTTTGGATGCTAACTACCTTTGGTCTGTAGGTGATGGTTTCAACTTAGGTATTGGTTCAGGTTACCAAGCTTGGTTAGGAAAAGAACAAACTTACAATATCATGGGAACAAGTGTTACTGTTAAAAACGAGACTTTGAGCATGATTCCAGTTGTAGCGGTTGGTGAGTATAATATTTCTGACAATTTCGGAATTGGTGCAGATTTAGGATATGCTTTCATGTTTGCTAACGGAAACAGTGATGGAGGATTTATGTATCAGCCAAAAGTAATGTACAATTTAGGCGAAAGCGGATCGCTTTGGTTAGGTTACCAAGGAGTTAGCGTGGATGGTTGGAATGCAAGCGCAATCAACCTAGGATACAGATTCCATTTAGGAGGAAACTAATATCCTTTCACAAAATATTTCAACCGCCTTTTTTAAGGCGGTTTTTTTTGCGTAATACTGATTTATCTCATTAGGTCTTATAGCAACATCAAACCATTATCTCATTACCTTTGTAGTGTAATTTAAAAAAAATGAAAAAGTTATTTTTAGTTGGTGCATTAGCACTTTTTGGAGCGATGAATGCTCAAACATCAAAAGGAACTTGGATGGTTTCCGGAAAAACTGAATTAGGATTTAACTCTACAGAAACTAAAGTAGAATTTCAAGGAGCAAATGTTGCTGAAAGCAGAACGACAAGTTTTACGCTAAATCCTGCAGCGAGTTATTTTGTAATTGACAATTTAGCCATTGGTTTAGGATTAGGATTTAATTCTTCTAAAACGGATGATGACAAGTCGAATACTTTCAGTGTAATGCCACAAGCCACTTATTTCTTTACTGTTGACGGAAATATAAAACCTTATGTTGAAGCAGGTGTTGGTTATGCAGTTAATAATACTACGACTGCTGGAACTGAAGTGAAATTTGATGGTTTAACTTATGGAGCTGGAATTGGTGCTGCTTATTTTGTAAATCAAGCAGTTGCTTTCAATTTAGGTGTTAACTATCTTGGAACTGATCTTAAGAATAGCGACAATTCAGACATTAAAATCAAAACTAATGGATTTGGCGCTTCTGTAGGAATTTCAGTTTTTCTTAACGGTAAAACAGAAAAGAAAAATGTGAATAACTAATCGTAATTCTATTTTTAACAAAAATCCTGAATTTTTCAGGATTTTTTTATTTCTAATAGTTAAGTAAATGAAAAGATATCATTTATAAAAAATATTTAAAACTAAAAAACTGAAACTTGAAGGATGACAAAAATCATTTTTTTAATAACTCATGAAAAAAGGGAACAACGTATTTTTGCACCCTTAATATTTTAAATTATGAAAAAATTATTACTGGCTGCTGCAGTTGCTTTTTTTGCAGGTGTTAATGCACAAACTACAGGTTCTAACCTTGATGGAACAACCTTTATTACCGGAAGAGTAGGATACGATTACATGAAAGATAACAATACCAATACTACGGTTCACAATTATTCTTTTATGCCTACTATTGCTACTTTTGTTTCTGCAAACTGGGCAATTGGAGGTGGAATTGGTTTCCAAGGAAATACTTCCGATGTTTCTATGGATATTATGGGATATACTTTAGCTGCTGAACAAACCAACACTTCATTTGTAATTCAGCCATTTGCAAGAAGATATTGGGATCTTTCCAATAAATTATATTTCTTTGGACAAATTGATGTTCCAGTTTCTTTTGGAAAAATGGAAACTGAAGTTGAAATTCCTGCTGCTTTAGCCGGAATAGTTCCTGCAAATTCATTTAATACAGAAGATAAATATACTTCAGTAGGTGTTTTCGTAAGACCTGGTTTGGATTATTTTATCAACGAAAACTGGTCACTTGAAGCAACAATAGGTGCTGTAGGTTATTCCAACATGAAGCCTGAAAATGGTAAAAGTGTTGATAATTTTAGTATTGGTGTGGATATGTCCAACATCATGTTTGGAGTGAAATATCTTTTCAAATAATATAAACATCATAATTGAAAAATCCTGAGAATCTATTTTCTCAGGATTTTTTTATTTTTTTTGAAAAACAAAAAGTGACAGATTTTGTCACTTTTATTTTCTTTAAAAATTATTCTTCGTCTTCTTCTTCATCGTATTTTGCAAGTTCATCATCACACCATTTGAAAGCTTGTTCCACTACTTTTGTAGCTTCATCTGCCATGGTTTCTTCGTCGTCTCCTTCCAAGTCGTCCAACCATTCTACTTCTTCTTCTTCAACGTTGAGGATAAAACGCGGATATTCCGTGTGTACAACAAACAAATCCTCAGGAAATTCTGAATTATCAGCTAATAAAAACTTTGGTAATTTCATTTTTTTAATGTTTTAACGTCTTCCAAAGATAATAAAATTATTGATATTTATTTTTATCAATTTTTATTTTTCGCAACACACGTTCTCTCCAAAAAGTAGTGTTTTTTAAGGTGTCTTCCGGTTTAAAAGTGATGTAAACCCTTGGATTTACGGTACTAATTAACTCCGCAACCTGCATTTCCTCCAGATTTTTTTCATCGGTGAGAAAGAAAGTAATTTTTTTATTTTCAAATTTTTCTTCTTTTAGAAACTGGGAGATTTCCTTTCGGTTTTCCAAATAATTTCCTTTGGATAGCCATGTAAAAGCAAAACCAGTTAAAAGGCTAAAAACAGCAATTGTATAGGTTGCTTTTCCAAAAATCTGGAAAATTTTATTAAAATATATCAACCAAATGGGGAGAATAAAAGGTGACATCAAACGATAATCAATCGCATTGACCGAATAAAAATATTGAATGAAGTAGGAACAAATAATTGAAAATACACTGATAAAAACAAAGAATTTTTCCGTTTCATTTAATTTATTTTTGATGAAAAGAAAAACAATTAAGAAAATATTTAATAAACCAATTCCATAAATGGCATAATTCACCATTCCACCAGCTGGATTTGCAATATGAATGAAAGGATTAAAACTGGTGCTTAATCCTTGGAAAAGCTCAATCAAAAGTTTTGAAGTTGGGTGCAAACCAATACTTAACCATTGATCCACATAATCTTCGTTAAAATAATCGATAAAAGTGAATTTGTATAAAATAATGAAGAACAAACCAATTATTCCACTAAAAAGAAACCTTTTTCCATAGTTTTTTTTATAGTTTAAAATTCCAAAAACTGCAGTTCCAGCAATAATAAAAAGCGCGCTATACCGAATATTGTAAAGCAAAATAAGAAGTAATGAAAGCCAAAAAACCGATTTAAAACCGGATATTTTTCCTAAAATGACATTTTTTGAAATATAAAGAAATACAAAAACAAAAGGAAGAATCATCGGTTCGCTCATCGTAAAAGAAAAAATGGAAACATAGCTGAAAAGTGCCATCATAACAAGGCTTTCTTTAAAATAAAACTTTTTCTTCCAAGCAAAATAAAGAATGAAAAAGTAAGCTAAAATTCCCAAAACTTTGCTGCTCCAAAATTCATCCAAACCAAAAAAGGTAAAAAATTTTATTCCTAAAGGATAACCAAGTGGAGTTACCGTATTGTCGATTTCCGGCAAAACTCTGGCAAAGCGCTGATATCTTATGGAATCCGGATTTACACGTCCTTTTTCGTTGAGCAGAAAACGTAAAATAATCATTACTGTGGTAGCAATGATCATTGTTATTGATATGATTTTCTGTTGTTTAGGATTTTTCATTTTAATAGCGTTGTTAGAGCTTTAAGCTCTAACAATGCATTCATTTTAAATTTTTATTATGTTCAAAACCGTTCAAGTTCAAATCACTATTTCAAAAACATTTTTGAAACTTTTTCTGCTTTTTTGGATTCTGAGTAATCATAAAAACCTTCCCCGGATTTTACGCCTAATTTACCTGCTGTTACCATATTGACCAACAATGGATTTGGCGCATATTTCGGATTTTTGAAACCGTCATACATTACATTCAAAATGGCTAAACAAACATCTAATCCAATAAAATCGGCTAATTGTAAAGGTCCCATTGGATGCGCCATTCCCAATTTCATCACCGTATCAATTTCTTCAACTCCGGCAACGCCGTTGTATAAAGTTTCGATGGATTCGTTAATCATGGGCATTAAAATTCTGTTGGCAACAAACCCGGGATAATCATTTACTTCAACCGGAACTTTTCCTAAAGTTTTGGACATTTCTGCAACCGTGTTGTACGTTTCCTGAGAAGTAGAGTAACCTTTAATAATTTCCACCAATTTCATAATTGGAACTGGATTCATAAAATGCATTCCGATTACTTTTTCGGGTCTTTTAGTTGCGGAAGCAATTTTGGTAATGGAAATGGACGATGTGTTGGTTGCTAAAATGCAGTTTTCAGGAGCAAGTTCGTCCATATTTTTGAAAATCTTCAATTTCAAATCGAGATTTTCAGTAGCTGCTTCTACAATTAAATCGGCATTTTTTGCAGCATCAGAAAGTTCTGTGAAAGTAGTGATATTGCCTAAAGTTTCAGATTTTTGCTCTTCAGTAAGATTTCCTTTGGCGATAATTCTGTCGAGATTTGTGGTGATGGTTTTTAGTCCACGATCCAGACTTTCTTGATTTACATCTACCAAATTTACTTTAAAACCGGTTTGTGCAAAAGTGTGGGCAATTCCGTTTCCCATGGTTCCAGCTCCAATAACGACGATGTTTTTCATGTTTTTTTGATTTTTTTTGAGACTTAAATGTCTCATTATTTAGGATTAAATTTATTTTTTGCTAAGATAATCAAAAGTAATTTTCGAAATATCCGAAATCATTTTGCAATTGGTATCGTAACATTCTTTAGAATCAATTACAAAAACAGAAATGGCGTAACGTTTTCCGTTGGGAAGAGTTACAATTCCACTGTCGTTTTCTGCAATGGTGAGATTGTCGACTTTTCCTGAAGATCCAGTTTTGTGAGCAACGATTCCTTTAGGTAAATTTTGCTTTAGTTTGTTGATTCCAGTTTCGGTTTTCAATAAAATTTGATACAAATATTCGGTAGATTTTTCAGAAACGATTTTTCCGTTGTAAAAATCTTTATAAAGCTGGCTCAAAGATTTTGTAGAGGTATAGTTAGGATACAAAAATTCTTTTCCTTGATGCATTTGCTTCTCGTTGTATTTTATTTGGAAATTTTTTACTTTTTTTTCGTTCATGAATTTTTGAACAGTATCAGTTCCACCAATAATTTTCAGCAGAATGTCTGTGGTATTATTGTCACTCCAGGAAACTGAATGAAAAATCAGCTCATCCAAAGTAGCTTCTACATTACCTTCCGGGAATTTGTCGCGAAATGGACTATGGGTTTTTGGTAATAAATCTTCTTTTTTTATTAAAAATTTTTGATCGAGTTTCAATTTTCCTTGGTCTACAAAATCCAAAACAGCTAAACCGATATGAAACTTAAAAACGCTCAACATCGGAAGTTTTTTATTGGCATTTTCATTGTTCAGTTCAAAGGGAAAATCAATTCCTTTGATGGAAACTGCAACAGTAGCTTGCCTGTTTTTTGTGATTTCTGAAATTTGATTTCTTAATTCAGATTTTTGAGAAAATAGGAAAGCTGAAGAAAATATAAATAAAAGAAGAGTTATTTTTTTCATTGATTTTTTATCCGATTAACTTCTTTACTTCCAAAGCTACTTTTAAAGCTTCAGTTCCGTCTTCCAAAGAAACTTCTACATTTTTATTTTCTAAAATTGCTTCTGCAAAAGAATTCAATTCGTCCAAAATCGCATTGTTAGGCTGAATGTTAGGATATTCAAATAGAATTTGATTTTTTTCGCCCTCAGAATTTTCGATAATCATATCAAAATCGGAAGGATTTTCAGGAGCTTCTTTCATTCTTATAACTTCGGCTTTCTTCTCTAAAAAATCTACAGAAATATAGGCATCCTGTTGAAAAAATCGGGATTTGCGCATCGCTTTCATCGAAATTCTGGAAGTTGTTAAATTCGCAACACAGCCGTTTTCAAATTCAATTCGGGCGTTGCAAATATCCGGTGTTTTGGAAACCACACAAACTCCGGAAGCATGAATTTGCTTTACTTTCGATTTTACGATGGACAACAATATATCCAAATCGTGAATCATCAAATCCAAAACCACAGAAACATCCGTTCCACGAGGATTAAATTCCGCTAAACGGTGAATTTCGATAAACATCGGATTTTTGATAAAATCTTTTGTGGCAATAAAAGCAGGATTGTATCTTTCCACATGTCCAACTTGGGCTTTTATCCCAAATTCACGGCATTTATATAAAATTTCTTCCGCCTGTGGCAGTGTTTGAGTAATTGGTTTTTCGATAAAAAAATGTTTATGGTTTTCGATGGCTTTCATCGCATAGTCATAATGATACAAAGTTGGGGTTACAATATCCATCATCTCAACTTGTGAAAGTAATTCCTCAAAATTTTCGAAAAAAGGATAACCAAATTCAGCTTCCAGTTTTTTTCCGTTTTCTTTATCGGGATCAAAAAAACCGATTAACTCGTATTTATCGGATTGTTGAAGAAGTTTTAAATGAATTTTCCCCAGATGCCCAGCTCCTACTAAACCTGCTTTTAGCATAGAATTTTGATTTTTGTAAAGATAATAATTTTAGGATTTAGGGCTTAGGTTTTAGGAATTAGTTTCCTTGCAAGTTTTTATTAAAACATTTTTCTGTTATTTTTGTTAAAAAGATTTTGTTAAAACTAAAACCTAAGCCCTGAAACCTAATTTTTTATGCACGACAATTATCTTCATAAAGGAAAACGTAAAATTTTAGTAGATTAT
>JAEZWE010000231.1 GCA_023420435.1 Bacteroidota bacterium | reverse complement strand
CACTTAAGGTATATTTCATTAAGTATTTTCCGGGTCTTAGTTTTTCTAAACTTACTTCCGCAGCATTCATATTTACATTGGTGGTTAAAACTGAAACTCCCAAAATAGAATAAAACGAAACGCTTTTAATTTTTAAACTGTTATCTTTTAATTTTAGAACCATAAATTCCCTTGCAGGATTTGGATATGCTACCAAAATACCATCATCCGTTTTTTGATGAATGGAATTTGTTTCTTTTACGGACTGCGCTTTAACAGAGTTGTTATAGGTTAAAGTAAGTCCGAAAAATAATATAAATAATAAAAATTTCTTCATTGAATTAAGTATATAATCATACATAATAATTGCGAATTTAATCACTTTAGTGGAACTATGCAATAGTTTTTAGTTAAAGTATCCCTAAATTTGCACAAAGATTAATTCAAATAGTATTCCAAAAATGTTAATATATTCAAGAAATCGAAGATTAAGAACCAACGAATCGATCCGAAGCTTAGTAAGAGAAACCACCTTAACCACATCAGACTTTGTAATGCCCATGTTTGTGATGGAAGGTGAAAACCTGCAGGAACCTATTCCTTCTATGCCTGGAATTTTTAGAAGTAGCATAGATTTAACAGTAAAGGAATGCAAGGAACTTTTCTCTTTAGGAATAAAAGCGATTAATCTGTACATGAAAGTTTCCGAAAATTTGAAAGATAATACAGGAAAAGAAGCTTGGAATAAAGACGGTTTAATGCAAAGAACGATTCGTGAGATAAAAAATGCAATTCCGGAAATGATTGTGATGCCGGATGTTGCTTTAGATCCTTATTCGATTTTTGGACACGACGGAATTATTACCAACGGACAAATTGACAACGACGCTACAAACGATGCATTAGCTATGATGTCTGTTTCTCATGCAGAAGCCGGAGCTGATATTGTAGCACCAAGCGATATGATGGATGGAAGAGTTTTAGCCATTCGTGAAGCTTTGGAAGAAAGTGGACACGTCAATGTCGGGATTTTAAGTTATGCTGCAAAATACGCAAGTTCTTTTTATGGCCCTTTCAGAAGTGCTTTAGATAGCGCTCCAAAAGAAAATTTGGAAATTCCAAAGGATAAAAAAACGTATCAAATGGATTTTCATAATTCGCGAGAAGCTTTAAATGAAGTTTATAAAGATATTGATGAAGGAGCCGATATCATTATGATAAAACCGGGACTTCCGTATTTAGATATTGTTTCAAAAGTTCGTGAAGCTATAGATTTACCAATAGCGGTTTATAATGTTTCTGGAGAATATGCGATGTTAAAAGCTGCAGCCCAAAATGGTTGGTTAGATAATGATAAAGCCATTATTGAAAGTTTAACGTGTATTAAAAGAGCAGGAGCCGATATGATTTTTACCTATGCTGCGAAAGAAGCGGCTCAACTTTTAGACAGATAATTTTCAAAATTTTTGAAAATCAAATAAAAAAAATCAACTGAAAATCCAGTTGATTTTTTTTATATTAAAACCAAGGTTTTTGATTTTTAATATAAGTATTGTCAAACTGTTCATCTTTCATTGTTAGATAAATAATTCCTTCCACAATAGGAATGATAAAAACAACAGGATAAAAAGCGCTTGCAAAACCACAGGTGATTAAGGTGAGAATTGGCAAAATAATCAACGTGGATAACAATAAAATAATTCCTTCTTTCGGATATCCTAAATAAAATTTATGAACTCCTAAAGAACCCAGTAAAATGGCTAAAACACCTGCTGCTAATTTTTTTTCAGAGCGATAATTTGGATTGTTTTGATGGTTTTGGGGATTGTTATAACCGTAAGTTTCCATTTTTTAAAGTTTTAATTTTGATAAATCAGTCGGTTTTGTATGAAATTTGTTACAAGATAAAACTTCTGTTTAAAAGCTTATATCAAAAATATTATCTTTGTCCGATATGATTCTTCGCGGTGAAAATTTAATAAAGGAGTACGGTCCTAAAAAAGTAGTAAAAGGCGTTTCTGTACAGGTTGAACAGGGACAAATTGTGGGTTTATTGGGGCCAAATGGTGCCGGAAAAACCACCTCTTTTTACATGATTGTGGGTTTGGTGAAACCTACTTCAGGAAAAATATTTTTAGATAATAAAGAAATTACTTCTGATGCAATGTATCGTCGTGCGCAAAAGGGCATTGGTTATTTAGCTCAGGAAGCTTCTGTTTTCAGAAAACTTTCCGTGGAAGATAATATTTTGGGCGTTCTTCAGCTTACCAAACTTTCAAAAAGGGAACAGCAAATGAAGTGTGATGAACTTATTGAAGAATTTTCACTTCAGCATGTTCGTAAAAACCGCGGAGATTTACTTTCCGGTGGAGAAAGACGTAGAACCGAAATTGCCAGATGTTTAGCTACCGATCCCAATTTTATTTTGCTGGATGAACCTTTTGCAGGGGTAGATCCTATTGCAGTTGAAGATATTCAAAAAATTGTGAGAAGTTTAACCGATAAAAATATAGGAATCTTAATCACCGATCATAATGTTCAGCAAACTTTAGCCATTACGCACAAAACCTATATTATGTTTGAAGGAAGAATCCTAAAAGAAGGTTTACCTGCAGATTTGGCTGCAGATCCGCAAGTTCGGGAAGCGTATTTGGGAGAAAATTTTGTTTATCAGGATATTTTGAATAAACCCAATAAAAAGCATTTTGTTTATAATATTTGGGCAGGAAATTTTGACAGCAAATCGAAATTTCAACATTTTGTGGATGTACATTTTTCAGAAGTGGAAAATTTGCGTTTGTTGTACGGTTTTGATGAAATAGGTTTTGCCTCTTTAGCCAATTCAGAAATTGGAGATATTTTTACAAATGTAGTGGATAAAAATGCCAATAACTCTTTCCTTTTTCAGAAAAAAGAATTGAACTCCGGCTATTCATTAGATCAAGCAGGAAATGAATCTAAAATGCACAGCAAGCCAGAGTTGCATTATTTAACTTCTGTAGAATTCGACGCGTAAATTCATAGCATTATTTTTGCTAAAAGGCTGTTATGTCCAAAAAACCATTTAACAGAACCAATACTCTTATTGGGATTTTCAAGCAGTTGATTCCTTTTATTAAACCTTATCGTTTAATGATTTATGGGACGTTGTTTCTTACTTTTTTAGGAGCTTTAGCGGCGCAAGTAAATCCTTTGGTTTTAAAATATACCGTAGATGAGGTTTCAAAACTTACCCATCTTGAAAATCCAATGGATGCGGGAGTTCATATCTTAGTAATTATTTCTGCTATTTTATTAGGTAAAGAACTTTTAAATATTTTCATCAATTTCGGACAGAAATTTTACGGCGAAAAAATTAGAATTAAGGTAAGCTCAGTTTTGGCTCAATCTGCAATCGATAAAATTTTAACGTACCGAGTTGCCTATTTTAATGATGAAAACCACGAATCAGGAAAACTTCAAACCAGAATTGACCGTGGGATTGAAAGCTTAACCAAACTTGTTCAAAACTTTTTCATTGATATTTTACCTCTTTTTTCCAATGCCATTATTGCTTTAGTCATTATGTACATGCAAAATGTGTATGTTGGAATTGTTTCTACGATTATTGTTCCGATTTATTTTTG
>JAEZWE010000222.1 GCA_023420435.1 Bacteroidota bacterium | reverse complement strand
TGAGTTATGAGTTATGAGTTATGAGTTATGAGTTATGAAAATTAAGAAATTGGATTTTCTGAAAATTTAAAATCGTTTTCTAAAAATTTTGAATTTGCGTTTTCGACAGAATATTCTCCAATTTTTGTTCTTCTAAGGTTGGTTAAATAGGCACCAACTTTCAGTTCTTGACCAATATCATGCGCCAAACTTCGGATATAAGTACCTTTGGAGCAACCAACAACAAATCTTACAAAAGGCAAATCTATTTCTATCGAATTGATATAATGAATAGTCGTTTTGCGGCTTTTCATTTCCACTTCTTCGCCTTTTCTGGCTAAATTATAAGCTCTTGCTCCATCAATTTTAATGGCGGAAAAAATGGGCGGTTTCTGATCGATTTCGCCGACAAAATTTTTCAAAACATCGAAAATAAACTCTTCAGAAATATGGGAATAATCCTGATGCAGAATTTCTGGTTTTTCGGTGTCGTAAGATTCCGTTTGGACACCGATTTTTATTTCTGTTAAATATTCTTTCGGTGCATCTTGAATTTCCGGAATTTTTTTGGTGAATTTGCCGGTACAAATAATCAGCAAGCCTGTAGCTTTTGGATCTAAAGTTCCGGCGTGACCAATTTTAAATTTTTTCGGAAGATTGAATTCTCTTTTCAGTTTAAATTTCAGTTTATTAACCGTCTGAAAACTGGTCCAATCCAAAGGTTTGTCCAAAAGTAAGATTTGTCCGTCTAAAAAATTTTCAGCGGTCATTCCTTATTTCCAATTTCTTCAATTTCATCAAATTCCTCAAAGCTTACCTTAAACTTGTTTATCAATATTAAATATACAATGATTAATACTGAAAAAATAAAATTTTCAGGTTCGTAAACATAATGTGTTGGAAATAGAGAAATAGCGTTATACATACTGTAAAGCAATAGCAGAATCAAAAAAATAGTAATAACTTTTACTATTTTTCTTTCTTTTTCAAACAACTTAATACAGCTAATTAATGAAAATACTGCCATTAACAATAAATAAGAAAATTCAAACAAATTAAAACCAATGGAAAAGCTTCCAATTAAACCAGAAAACAGCATTAATGTTGTTATTGGCAAAAAAATAATGGAAAATATATACAACCACTTTTTCTTGAATACTCGTTTCGACATTATTTAAACTGTGTAAAATATATCAACAAAGCAATTCCCACAATAATTCGGTACCAACCCCAAGGTTTGAAGCCGTATTTCATCAAAACGCCGATAAAAAATTTAATCGCCAAAACTGCTACTACAAAAGCAACGACATTTCCAATAAAAAAACTGATGGTATTTTCAGAATTTTGAAAAATCATTTCGTAGCCTTTTTGCTCTAATCCGTTATGGTTCCACTTTTTCAAAAAAATGGAATACACACAAACCGCCAACATCGTAGGAACAGCAAGAAAAAATGAAAATTCTGCTGCGGCTTTTCTGGTCAGTTTCTGTTGCATTCCTCCTATAATAGATGCTGCACTTCTACTCGTTCCTGGCATCATTGCCAAACATTGATAAACCCCAATAATAAAAGCCTTTTTAAAGGAAATTTCCTTTTCATCATCAATGGTATGAACGGTAAAAATTTTATCGATAAAAAGTAAAAAAACACCTCCAACAATCAACACAATGGCTATTGGAACAGGATCTCCTAAAACCGATTCAATCAAATCATCAAAAATATAGCCTAAAACCAGCGCAGGAATTACTGCAACTGCTAATTTCAGATAAAAATTAAAATTTTTGAAATCGAAAAACTTTTTCCAGTATAAAAAAACCACGGCTAAAATAGCTCCGAATTGTATAGAAACCTGAAACATTTTCACAAATTCATCTTCCTGAATTCCAAAAATTGAACTGGTAAAAATCATGTGTGCCGTTGAAGAAACAGGTAAATATTCTGTTAAACCTTCAATAATGGCAATAATAATTGCTTTTAGAAAATCCATAGTTTATTTTATAAAAAACCATTAGAAAATAGTTCCTAATGGTTTTATTTTTTACAAAAGTATTTATTTTATTTTTTAGTTCTCTTCAGGATAGCGTAAACTTCTACGGCAAAACCGGCAATAACCAAGAACGGTGCTAATCGTATTCTTCTGAAAGAAAAGATACCTTCGTTCCAAACATTGGGATCGTATTTTCCGTCTACTGTATTAGCATCGGAACCCATCATTAGCAAAAATCCTACAAGAATTAAAGCTAAACCGATAAGCATCCATTTAAAATTTTCTTTTCCGAAATAAAATAAATTTTCAGAATCTTGATTTTTCACTTCGCTTCCGAATTGTTCTGCCGAAAATTTTTGTTTTTTTTTAGCCATTTTACGAATAGTATAAGTCGTCAATATTTGATCTTAAAAATCTCCAGGTTGCAAAAATGGTACTTAAAACCGTAATCACGATTCCCAATCCAAAAACGCCTAACAATAACCACAAATACTGATTGGTATCTTGTACGAAAGGTGTTTTTATCGTTGTGGTAAAATAATACCAAACTCCAAAAAGAGCCAATAAACCAACCAAAGCTCCGATAACTCCTAAAATAATGGCTTCTTTGATAAAAGGCATCAAGATAAATGATCTTTTAGCACCAACCAATTGCATTGTTTTGATAATGAATCTTTTAGAGAAAATTTTCAAACGGATTGAGTTGTTAATTAAAACAATAGCTAAAATGAGAAACAAGAAAGAAAATCCTAAAATCCACTTCAGAATTCTTTCCAAATTATTGTAAATTTTTTGAGATTCTGAATCATTTTTTACTTCTACAATTCCCGGAACTGAAGCAATTTGCTTGATAACATTTCCAATTTTAGTAGAATCGTTGAATTCCGGTTTTAAAGAAACCTCAACCGAAGGTGGGAAAATATTGGTTTCAAAAAGTGCATCACCATCAATACCCAAACTTTTCTTGGCTTCCAAAGTAGCTTGATTTCTGGAAATATAAGTGGCTTTTCTTACGGGAGTCATACTTTGGATTTGCTCCACCGCTTTCATTTCCTGTTGGGAAATTTTCAGAGAATCTTTGGGATCAAAATTTTCATCAAAATAAGCATTAACGACCAATTGCTCTTTCAAATAATCTGAATATTTTTGAGCATTTACAAGAATTAACCCCATTAAACCAACCAGAAACAAAACCAAAGCGATAGAAACTACCACCGTGATATTGCTGGATCTCAGTCTTTTTTTATTAAAATCATCAACAGTTCTTGGCATCCAATAAAAATTTTCGGCTAAAATAGAAAAAAACTTCCGAAATTTGCCGATAGATAAAAGAAAATCACTGTTAATTAAATCATAAAAATTTTGAGTGTAAAAGCAAAAAAACATCTCGGGCAACACTTTCTTACGGATGAAAATATCGCAAAAAAGATTACCGATGCGCTGAGTTACGAAAACTATTCCAACGTTTTGGAAGTAGGTCCTGGAATGGGCGTTTTAACCAAATATTTGCTTGAAAAAGAATCGGAAATTTATCTCGCAGAAATAGATCAGGAATCTATAGAATATTTGAAAAAAAATTATGAAAAAATTTCTGAAAATAGTTTCATTGGGGATTTTCTGAGAACGGATTTTAAATTTTCAAAAGATGATCAAATTGCGGTAATTGGTAATTTTCCTTACAATATTTCCTCACAAATTCTTTTTAAAATTATTGATTTTCAGCATTTGATTCTTGAATGTGTAGGAATGTTCCAAAAGGAAGTTGCTGAAAGAACGGCTGCTGTTCCACGGACAAAAGAATATGGAATTTTGTCGGTTTTAGTACAGGCTTATTATGATGTTAAATATCTGTTTACGGTTCATGAAAACGTTTTTAATCCGCCTCCAAAAGTTAAATCCGGCGTTATCAAACTTACCAGAAATTTAAAACCTGGATTAGAAGGAAATGAGGTTTTATTTAAGCAGATTGTAAAAGCGGGTTTTAACCAAAGAAGAAAAAAACTTTCCAATTCATTAAAGATTCTCAATATTCCTGAACATTTGCTTTCACATCCTTTTATGGATAAAAGAGCAGAAGAACTTTCAGTAGAAGATTTTATTAATTTTACTAAATTATGGAAATAAAAAAAATAGGCTGTCTAAAAAGTACAGCCTATTTCTTTATTAAAAAAATTGAAGATTTATTCTCTATTTTTCAAAAGTATCCAACCTGATTTCTGAATGACTTTTTTGGAAGCAGGATCTTCGTAGGTAACACTATACCAGTAGCTTGCGGTAGGAAGTAATCTTCCTTGGAAACGTCCGTCCCAAACAGGATTTTGTTTTGATGCTTTCCACACGGATTTTCCGTATCTATCCGTAACATTTGCTGAGAAATTATTATAATTGCTAATTCCTGTAAAATCTAATGAGTCATTAGAACCATCTCCATTTGGCGTGATAAGGTTTGACATAAAGAAGGTAAAGAAATCGGTATTACTTTGGCAACTGGTTCCTTTAGTTCTTACGTGAATGGTGTAAACGATATTATTAGTAATTCCTGCAAAAACATTGGAATCCTGCCATGTAACACCTCCATCAATTGAAAATTCTAAAATTCCATTGGTAGGATTACTCGCAGAAATTGTCATGGTGTTATTTTCATAATTTACATTAGTTACCGTAGGAAGCGGAGATAAGTGAACTTGTGTGGTAAATGATTCTGAACACTTTCCATTACTGATTTCTACAGAATAGGTTCCAGGTTCATCTACGATAATAGTTTGTGTAGTTTCACCATTATCCCAAAGATAAGTATAGTTTGGCCCAGCTCCAGCATCCAAAGTAATTTCATCACCCAAACAAATACGTCCGGAAACTTCTCTTAAATTAGTCACAATTGCAGGAACAACTTCAATAGTAATTTCAGCGGGTTCTAAGGATTGGCATCCATTAGCTCCAATAGCATAAACCTGATAAGTTGTTGTAACGGTTGGCGATAGAACCGAAACATTTCCTGTATTTGTAGTATTTACCCATATATAAGAAACACCTCCTGAAGCGGTAAGTGTAACCGATTCACCTGCACAAATTTCTTCAACATCTGCAGAAATTCCTGCAAGAGGTTTTGTTTTATCTTCAAGAACATCTACTGAACCCACTGCAGTACAGAAAGTATCTCCAGGTTGATAGGTTTTGGTAATGGTTAAAGTATAAGTTCCCCCAGTATTTACAACCGGTGTTAAAGTATCAGCTCCGGAAACGATATATCCTCCGTTGGAAGCTACCCAATTAAAAGTTGATCCTGTTGGATAAGTTGATCCTGTAGCAAGAAGCGTAATTTGAGGAATTACACAGGTCAAACCTGCAGGTTGTGCAATGGAAACCAACATTTCCGGTGCTTTTACCAAATGTAATTCCTCCACTTTAGTACAGAAACCTGAAGTTACTGCTGCATAAACGGTTTGATTTCCGGAGCTTGGAAAAGAGGTAAAATTTGTAATGGGAGCAGTTCCTGAAGCAGCATCAGCAGCAGTTAAATGATAAGTATAAGTAACTCCTGGTGTAGAACTCATTGCTGGCTGAGATAATGTTAAATTAAAATTAACATCATTAGGACCATAACATTGTGTTAAAGTAACCGGTTGTGTTGCTGCAGAATTTCCGCCAATAATGGTAACGCAAGCTTCACCAGGACATTGGTTTCCTGGAACAAAAACTTTTAAACAGTAAACTCCAGGCTGTGTTGCCACATAAGTCGGAGAAGTAGCACCACTAATTGGTGTTCCATTCAAAGTCCACTGATAAGTTGCTCCAGCTTGTTGGAAAGAAGAGGTTAAAGTTTGGGGAGTATTGTCACACATATTAATGGATGCCGGCAAGGCAACACCTGCTGGATCCAAAATCTGAATACCGATATCAAATGAACCGGCTTCTAAAAATACTGCGGAACCATAACTGCTATCTCTTGCATCTGCAATAACCATTTTAATATGGTAAGATTGTCCAGGAATTACAGTTGCTTGCGCTGTTAAAGGAGCAGTTCTTCCAGTATAATTGGTACCGTTATTTGCTAATCCACCAAAATATTGCTGATTAACGGCGCCACACACCGTATTTGCAGGGTGAATGTTAGTAACTGCTACTGGTCCGGCTCCTGCAGGTAATACTGCTAAGTTGGTGTAAACAGCACCTGGTGTATTTGGTTTAAGCAATAATGCAAAAGCATCATCATAGGTACAAGAAAAAGATCCAGAATATTCTTCAGAAGCAAAAATATAATTAAACTTCATTTGAGTACTTGTAGGAACAAAATCAAACTCCAAAACACCGGCATTATTAATTGCGTTTGTGGTTCCTGTGGCTGCAATAAGATCGGCATCGCTTCCTCCGCCATTATTATCACTCATAATTCCAGTTTGAGCGGTATTTCCGGCAGTCCTTGCATAACCCGTATTCAGAACAATCCCTGCCTGAAATGGAAAGTTGGAAGTTCCTTTTTGAAAATATCCCCAAAATCTATTATTATCTGTTACCGGATCATTTGGAGAAACCGAAACATTAGTTACTTGTGGAGTTCCGCAATTAGAACCTGTACTTATTAACACATCGGAAACCAATTGGGTTGGTGTATAAGCTGATTCGGGAAAAGCAGGAAGGTTTACCTCAATAAGGGGTCCTCCTTTTGCTAAGAAATTAACGTCTTTTTGCGCAGGCTCTCGATCTTTAGTTTTTTGACCGTACACTGAAACTGCCGTAAACAAAAACGTTGAAGCAAGTAGATAATTTTTTAATCTATAACTTAACATATTTTTTTATTATTTTTATTTCTATTGAGTATTCACTATTAACAAGATGTAGAAATACAAAAAAGTTGCAATCGAAAATGAATAATAATCATTTTTCTATAATGTATCCAAATATAAAAATTTTTAGATGGTTGAAAGAATTAATCCCACTTTAATATCAATAATTAATCAATTTTCGTTTTTCTATGCTATTTTTTTCAAATATTACTCCTCATTTTTCATGCGTGCTATTTCCTCTTGCAATTCCTGAAGTTTATCTTTAAGAAATTTTATTTCGTTTTTGTTGGAGCTAACATTACTTTTTAACATCACCTTTTTGGCTCTTTCTATATGATTGTCTTCATCATCTTCATCTTCATTTATCTCTTCAATATCTTCCTGAATATCTTCTATATCTTCATTAATTTCCTCTATATCTTCCTGAATATCTTCAATATTTTCGTTAATTTCGGTAACATCTTCTTTCAAATCTTCAATATGTTCAGAACTTTTATTTACAGACATTTGGATGAAAATGGCCAAATAAATGGCTTCTAAAGAAAGTACTGTTGTTAAAACCAAAAGCATTTTATCAAAATTCACAAACCCGAAAGCAGGAAGCAAAAAGGCAGTCAAAAAAACAAGTGTATGAACTATTAATGAATGAATAGAACCAATCCACCACATAATTCCATTAGCTATATTTTCCAGAAATGTTAGTTTTTCTTGATTTTCAGCAGTAAACCTCATCTATTTTTTTGTTAAAATTATTAAAAATCACCCGAAACACCCAAACCAAACAGAGCAAAATCATACAATGCCGGATCTTCAGGATTCCATTTTCTAATCACTACATCCAGTTCTTCCACTGTTTTCCAGTCGTTTTGTTTTCGTTGAATTATATTCAATTTTCTGGAAATATTTCCGGTATGTACATCTAAAGGAACCGAAAGAAATTGGGGTTTCAAATTTTCCCAAATTCCAAAATCTACACCTCTATTATCTTGACGAACCATCCAACGCAAAAACATCATTAACCTTTTAGCCGATGAATTTTTGTAAGTTGAACTGATGTGTTTGGAACTTCTGTGAACTGAATTTTCTTTCAGGAAAAAGCTTCTAAAACGCTCTAAAGCATGATAAAAATTGGTTTCAGAATCATCCAAAAGTAATAAATTTTCCAAAGAAGAATGTTCTTGATAAATTCTTTTTAAGTTTTTCAAAAAATGGGTAAAATCCTCGGAATTAAATGTTCGGTGAACCGATTTTCCTTCAAAATTTTTCAAATCTTTTTCAGAAAAATTCATTACAAAATCGTAAGGTGAATTTTCCATCCAAGTCATCATTTTATTCGCATCATTAATGATTGATTTTCGGTTTCCCCAGGAAATAGTGGCAGTTAAAAAACCTGCAATTTCGATATCCTGTTTTGCAGAAAATTGATGTGGAATTTGGATCGGATCATTTTCGATAAAATCAGAATGATTATAAAAATCGGCCTTTTCATCAAGAAAAATTTTAAGTTCTTCTATTTTCATTTTTTTTAGAAATTCACCCAATTTTCACGGCTTCTAACTGGGACGGAAGAAAAGTATTGGGAAAAACTTCGCGAGCTTCATTGGTAAAAACCGACAAATCGCCGTAACGATTAGAAAAATGACCCACAATCAATTTTCCAACATTGGCTTTTCGGGCAATTCTTGCTGCTTCAAGAGCGGTGGTATGTCCGGTATAATCAGCCATTTCTTTCAAATCGTGCAAAAAAGTAGCTTCATGATACAACAAATCCACATTTTCAATAATAGGAATGACAGATTCTAAATATCGAGTATCACTACAAAATGCATAAGATACCGATTTAGAAGGTTCTGTCGTTAAAACTTCATTTTTCAGAAGATATCCGTCTTTCAATTCAAAATCTTTTCCTAATTTCAAATTGTGGTAATCGCAACTTTCAATTTCAGGATATTTTGCAATTTCCTTCATGTTTAGATGCCTTTCTTTTGGCTTTTCCCTAAACAAATATCCATTACAATAAATTCGGTGATCCAAAGGAATGGTATAAACTTCTACCCTTTTATCTTCAAAAATTTTTTCTGAATATTTTTTATCCAGTTCGTGATAAACCAGCTCAAAACCACGGTGTGTTTCTGTAATTCTGAAAATGGTTTCCAGCATTTCCTTAATTCCTTTTGGCCCATAAATATGAAGCGGAGTTTCACGGCCTAAAAGCCGAAAACTCGCTATTAATCCAGGCAAACCAAAACAATGATCACCATGAAGATGAGAAATAAAAATATGGTTGATTTTTGAAAATCTTACTTTGGCCTTTCTTAACTGAACTTGTGTTCCTTCACCGCAATCAATAAGAAAGTGTCGTTCTTCCATTTCCAAAAACTGAGCAGTTGGTGATGAATTTACTGTAGGAATGGCAGAATTAAAACCAAGAATGGTAAGATATGAACTCAAATTTTCAGTTTTTGAAGTAGGACAAATTTAAAAAATCTTTATGGATGAGGAAAAATAAGAATATTGAACTTTTTTATTTCAGAAATTCCAGCAGTTTGTCAATCGCAATTTTTCGGTGAGAAATTTTATTTTTTTCCTCCGGAAGCATTTCTGCAAAGGTTATTTCATGATTATTGGGAACAAAAATCGGATCATAACCAAAACCTTGATGTCCTTTATTTTCGGTGAGCAAATTTCCAAAAACTTTACCTTCAAAAAACTTTGCTCCATTTTCATCAAAATAACATAAAACAGTAATAAAATAGGCTTCTCTATTGGTTTCATATTGCATTTCTTCCAAAACTTTATTTATATTTTTTGGAAAATCGTGATCTCCCGCATAACGTGCAGAATAAATTCCCGGTCTTCCATCTAAAGCCAATACTACTAAACCGGAATCATCTCCAATACTTGGAATTCCTGTTTTCTGAAAACAAAATTTGGCTTTTATTTCAGCATTTTCTTGAAACGAATTTCCATCTTCCACAATTTCATCGTGTATTCCGTAATCGGTTAAGCTTTTTACAATAAAACCGTTTCCTAAAATTTGTTGAATTTCTTCTTTTTTATGCAAATTATGCGTTGCAATAAGGATTTCCTGAGGCATATATTCTATAAAATATTGAAAAAAAATTAATTTTCTGCGTAATGAACTCTGTATTTCTTGGTAAATAATAAGTAGAAAATGATGAAAATAATAATCCCTACCATAAGCAAAATGTATTCGGAAATTTTAAAATATTCTGCGAAACTTTCGGTATCTCCATAAAAAATTAAAAGCGTTGAAATTCCATTATTAAAAGCATGCAAAAGAATAGGTAATAAAAGAGATTTTGTTTTTTCATAAACAATTCCTAAAACAAAACCTAGCAAAACAGCACCCACAAATTGCCATGGATTAAAGTGAACAATTCCAAAAGCCAAAGCCGAAATCCAAATAGCATTCATTGGTTTTACGCCTTTGTTAATTAATCCTTTTTGCACAATTCCGCGAAAAACAATTTCTTCAAAAATGGGCGCCATGATAACGGCCAGAAGAATCATTACCGAAATATCTTTGGACATTTGCTCCATTAATTTTGAAAAAGTTTCATACATTTTTCCGAAAAAAGGACCTGTTACCGGAATTTTTCCAGCTACAAATTCTGCAATAAGCATCATCCCAAACATTAAAGGAAAAACCAAAAGATAAGTAGTGAAATTCTTAGTCGAAAAATTAAAATTTAACGGTTTTTTGGTTTGTGGTCTGCAAATAAAATAATCAAACGCGAAAATTGCTCCAGCCCACATTACCGTATTGGAAATAATTAAAAAAGCATCTTCATATTGCCAGTTTTCACTGATCAAAATCATGGCTAAAACATTAAACACTCCAATAAAAGCAGAAGGAATTATTGCCCCTAAAACTAAGGCCATAAAACCTCTCCAATTGAATTTATAGTTCGGTAAAGAAGTAAATTTTTCTTCCATATATTTCTATTGTTGCACAAATATAATGTTTTCAACAAGGCGTAGAAGCAAACTTTTCTGTTTTCTCGGTCTTCAAATTTTTAAGATTTTCAGAATTCATCAAAATTGACGATTTTTGCACTCATAAAATTCAATATGTCAGATTTAATCAAAGAAATAGAAAAACGAAAAACTTTTGGAATCATTTCTCACCCAGATGCCGGAAAAACTACACTTACTGAAAAGTTACTTCTTTTTGGTGGAGCCATTCAGGAAGCTGGAGCGGTAAAATCCAACAAAATAAAAAAAGGAGCCACTTCCGATTTTATGGAAATTGAAAGACAAAGAGGAATTTCTGTTGCAACCTCCGTTTTAGCTTTTGAATATAGAGGCCATAAAATCAACATTTTGGATACGCCAGGTCACAAAGATTTTGCAGAAGACACCTATAGAACATTAACTGCTGTAGATTCTGTAATTGTTGTTATCGACGTTGCAAAAGGGGTTGAGGAGCAAACTGAAAAATTAGTTCAGGTTTGTAGAATGAGAAATATTCCCATGTTGGTTTTCATCAATAAATTGGATCGTGAAGGAAAAGATGCTTTTGATTTACTGGATGAAGTAGAACAAAAACTTGGACTAACGGTTTGTCCGCTTTCTTTGCCGATTGGAATGGGCTCAGATTTTCAGGGAATTTATAATATTTGGGAAAATAACATTCAGCTTTTCTTAGAAGAAAAAAAGCAAAAAGTTGGAGAAACTTTGAAAATCGAAAATGTAAATGACACAAAGATTGATGAAATAATCGGTGAAAAAGCAGCAAAAATTTTACGTGATGAACTGGAATTAGTGGAATCTGTTTATCCGGAATTTAACAGAGAAGATTACATGAATGGTGATTTGCAGCCTGTTTTCTTTGGTTCTGCTTTAAATAATTTTGGAGTTCGAGAATTGCTGGATGCTTTTATCGATATCGCACCCATGCCGCAACCAAAACAAAGTGATACCAGAATAGTAAAACCTGAAGAAAACAATTTCACCGGATTTATATTTAAAATTCATGCTAATATGGATCCTAAACATCGTGACAGATTGGCTTTCGTGAAAATTGTTTCAGGAACTTTTAAAAGAAATGAAAATTATTTATTGGTTCGTGAAGGTAAAAAAATGAAATTTTCGGCACCCAATGCTTTTTTCGCTGACAAAAAAGAAGTGGTGGATGAAAGTTTTCCTGGCGATATTGTTGGTTTACATGACACTGGAAACTTCAGAATTGGAGATACTTTAACCGGCGGAGAAAAGCTCAATTTCAAAGGAATTCCGAGTTTTTCACCGGAACATTTCCGATATATAAACAACGACGATCCTTTAAAAGCAAAACAGCTCGCAAAAGGAATCGATCAATTGATGGATGAAGGTGTTGCACAATTATTTACGCTGGAAATGAACGGCAGAAAAATTATTGGAACAGTTGGAGCGCTACAATACGAAGTTATACAATATCGTCTGGAACACGAATACGGCGCAAAATGTACTTACGAAACGCTTTCTATGCATAAAGCATGTTGGGTTGAAGCGGATGAAAAATCTGAAGAATTTAAAGAATTTGCAAGGTTGAAACAACGGTTTTTAGCCAGAGATAAATACAATCAATTAGTTTTCTTGGCGGATTCTTCTTTTACGATTCACATGACACAGGAAAAATTTCCAAACGTTAAACTTCATTTCGTAAGTGAATATCAAAATGCTTAAAACATGAAAAGCAGCTTTTCAAATGAATATGCTGCTTTTTTTTAATTTTATTCAGTACAGGTAATTCTATATTCGTACTCTACATTTTTGGTATTTCCATTGGGTAAAATTTGTGAACTTACAATTCCTTTTTCACCGATTGTTCCATCTTTAGTACAATCTGATGAGTTTACTTCTTCACTATTTCCAATACTTCCCCATCCTGTTGAAGCAAATTCAGAATCTGTAGTTCCTTGATATTCTACTATTCTTTGCCACCTCATTTGTGTACAATTACAGTCATCCGAACTGCTGCATGAAGCGAGTAATAAAACAGATGATAAAATAAGTATGTTTTTCATAATAATAGATTTTAAGTGAATTTTTAATTACAATTTTTTAACCAGCAGTTCTTTTTCATCGCTATAAATGGAAATTATATAAATCTATTTCTGAATTCTACTTCATCATTGTTTTCTTTCAATTTCTAATATTTCAATTTAAAGTCAAAAATATTATCTTTGTCAACTATGGAAATCACCAAAGAAAAAGTATCCCAAGACATTTTACTGAAGGCCTATAACCACATGATGCTTGCCAAAGCAATGGCCGATATTTATGAAGAAAACAGACCTGTTACGAAATATGTTCATTCAACATCCAGAGGTCATGAAGCCATACAATTAGCCACAGCTTATCAACTTACCAAAGAAGATTGGGTTTCTCCGTATTATCGTGATGAAAGTTTACTCATGGGATTAGGTTTTGAACCTTATCGCTTAATGTTACAGCTTTTAGCCAAAACTGATGATCCTTTTTCTGGTGGACGTTCCTATTATTCTCATCCCTCAAGTTTGGAAGATGATAAACCAAAGATTATTCATCAAAGTTCTGCAACGGGAATGCAGGGAATTCCTACCACTGGAATTGCACAGGGAATAAAATATATTGAGGAATTTCAATTAAAAAATTTCGAAAAAAATCCTGTAGTTGTCTGCAGTTTTGGAGATAATTCCATTACAGAAGGTGAAGTTTCTGAAGCTTTTCAATTTGCTGCATTACATCAATTACCTATTATT
>JAEZWE010000167.1 GCA_023420435.1 Bacteroidota bacterium | reverse complement strand
AATAACCGGTGTTCCAAATCCTGAAAAACTTTTATTAAATATGGTTTTTACCTGGTGAACCCGATATCGGATATCTGAAATATTATGAATGGTAATTTCAGTTTTATCTAATCTTACCACTGCATTCGCATTTTTTTGAAGATTTTCCGGAATCGCAGAAACAGCGTAATCTTGGGAATAGATTGCTTTGCAACCAATGATTAAAAAAAATAATACTTTCTTCACACAAAAAAATTTTTGATGCCAATATAAACAAAAAACTTAAATTATGTTAAATATTGTCAAAAAAAGCTTTCAAAATGAAAGCTTTTTCATGAACAATCAAAAATTTAAAAAAATTCACTGAATATGTTCGAAATATAGGAATGTGTTTTTTACGCTGAGAACTAATTTTAAGTTTTTCTTAATTTTTTAATAAAATTATATACTTGCAACTTATTTACAAAAAATTTAGCGTCACAAAAACGTCACAATTTAATTTTCTCCCTATTTATGCGTAATTGATTAACTCCTAAATGTTAATTCAAAGTAGAATTCAGCAAAAAGATCAATCTATTTGATGCTATTTTACAAATTTTAGGAACAATTTTAAATGTTTTCAGCTAATTGGCTTAATGTATAATCCTCTTCAGCATCAATTTTTTTGCGAAGTCTATACCATGTTGTTCGAACACCTGCACCAGAAATTCCTAAAGCGGAAGAAATTTCTTTAGAATCCAGTTTTAATTTCGCTAGCAAAACCAAGCGTAGTTCTGCAGGAGTAATAGAAGGTATCTTTTCTTTTAGTCTGTAAGTATATCCTGGATAAATGGTATCAAAATGTTGTGAAAATTTTCGCCAAGATTCTTCAGTAAGGATCGTACTTTGTCGCAATTCTTCTAAAGATTCCGAATCAATTCCTTGTATTTCAAGTTGGGTGATGGAATTGGAAACTTTCTGAATATTTTCAATTCTTTTTCTAAAGCTATTCAGCTCTTCCTCTGCAGATTTCAGTTTTTGTTGGGCTGCATTAATTTCGAGTTCTTTATTCTTTTGTTCTAGCTTGAATTTTTTTCTCTTAAAGTTGTAAAAAACTAAAATTCCAGATAAAATTAACAACGAAACACAAATGATGAGTATCATTGTTGCTCTATTAATTTTCTCTGAAAGTTCATGTTTTTGTTTTTGATCCTCAAGATTAGCTAAACTTTCTTTTTGCTGAGCTCGAAGTAACATTATGGGATCAAATTCTTTTTGATTTTCTTTTATCACAAAAATCAAAGAATCTTGATAAATATTGGCTTTGTTTAAATTATTCTGCAACAAATAGTAACTGCTATAAACTTTGTAATATTCTTCTAATCGAAAATTTTGCCCACTTTTTTTAATTAAAGGTCTGGTAATTTTAAGATAGTTTTCGGCTTTCGAAAAATCCTTTTTTTTGCTGTAAATATCTGCTAATGAAATTGCTGCCGAAGCTGCTAATCCATATTCTTGTTCCTTTACTCCATTATCATAATCTGCAATAATTAAGGGAATGGCTTTTTCAAAATTTCCTTTTTTGTACAAAATGTTTCCTATATTACCCTTTGTAATGGTAATCTGATTTCCATTTTTGGGCATGTAAGGTGTTTGCAAGGCTTTTTCGTAAAAATATTGTGAAGAATCCAATTTATTAATTTTGTGATAGAATACTCCCAAATTGTTAAAACTACCCCAAACATCTTTCCAATTGTAGATGGAAGTATATTTTATATCAGTTTTTCTTAGAAGATTTATTGCTGTTTTATAGTCTCTAAAAACATAATAAGCATTAGCAATGCTTCTTTGATAACTCGCCCAGTTTGGAAAATCTTTTGGATTTGTTTTCTTTAAAAGTTGAGTGGTTTTAAGGAAGTATCTAAATCCTCTTTCATAATTACGTTTAACATACCAAAAATAATATCCTAGAATATAATTTCCTCGAATTTGTATGTGTAGAACATTTTCTTTAGCCGCAAAATTGCAAATTTTCTCAATTTCTTCAACGGCTTTTTCTTCATCATATTTTTCAGCAGCCAAAGTATAAAATGCTAAAAAATATTGACCTTCAAGCTCTAGCTCTTTATTATTGTATTTTTTTGCAAGGGCAATAATTTCTTCTGATTTTTTTTCTGCTATTTCTCTGTTGGGGATTTTTTTGGATTGCTCGAGAAGGGAATCCAAAATCATGTATCTTTCGCGATACGGTTTATCTTTAATTTCGAAATACTGCGAAAAAGAGAAAATTGAAGAAAAGATAAAAAATAGAAAATATAATTTTCTCATGAATATTTCGAATAATCTTTTGGCAAAACAAAAATATGTTTATTTATAGACAATAACAAAAAAAACCGCCCAAATGGACGGTACTATATTTTTAAAAATAATTACTTATGCATCAATTTTTGCATAAATCGCATTTTTCTCAATAAATTCTCTTCTTGGTGGAACTTCATCTCCCATCAACATGCTGAAAACGTTATCTGCATCTGCCAAACTTTCAATGGTTACTTGTTTCAGAATTCTGTTTTCAGGATTCAAAGTAGTTTCCCAAAGCTGTTCCGGATTCATTTCTCCAAGACCTTTGTAACGTTGTACTTCTACACCTTTTCCATCTGCAGACATTTCCAAAGTTTTTTCTTCACGCTCTTTCTCGTTCCACGCGTAAATTTTCTTGTTTCCTTTTTTCAATAAATATAAAGGCGGAGAAGCAATGTAAATATATCCTTGCTCAATTAGTTCCTTCATATAACGGAAGAAGAATGTCAAAATCAAAGTAGAAATGTGGGATCCATCAATATCAGCATCGGTCATAATTACGATTTTGTGATATCTCAACTTCGCCAAATTCAAAGCTTTTGAATCTTCCTCAGTTCCTACAGAAACGCCAAGAGCTGTATAAATATTTCTGATTTCCTCGTTATCGTAAACTTTATGAAGCATTGATTTTTCAACGTTCAAAATTTTACCTCTCAAAGGAAGAATAGCCTGAAAATGACGGTCACGACCTTGTTTTGCAGTTCCACCTGCGGAATCTCCCTCAACCAGGAAAATTTCAGAGATTTCAGGGTCTTTAGATGAACAGTCGGACAATTTTCCCGGAAGTCCGGAACCTCCCATCGGAGATTTTCGTTGAACCAATTCTCTCGCTTTTTTCGCAGCCTGTCTTGCTTTTGCGGCCAAAACTACTTTTTGAACGATTTGTTTGGCTTCATTTGGATTTTCCTCCAGGAAATTCGTTAACAT
>JAEZWE010000153.1 GCA_023420435.1 Bacteroidota bacterium | reverse complement strand
GCTTGGATCAATGGCTAAAACAGCCACTTTTTTACCGTTTTTGATGGCTAATTTTCCAAAATTTTCGATGAATGTAGATTTTCCGGCACCAGGAACTCCGGTAATTCCTACACGAATAGAGTTTCCTGTAAAAGGCATTAGTTCTTTTAGAAGATCTTCTGCAATTTCCCGATGTTCCGGTTTTTTACTTTCGATTAATGTAATGGATTTTCCGAGCAATCTTTTATCGCCAGATTTTACACCATTTATCAATTCTTCTTTTGAAATATTCATCAAAACAAAAATAGGTATAAATATTGTTGCAGAAAATTTTAAATTTGATTCACAAATAAGAAAAAACTATGAAAAAACTATTTTTTTTGCCAGCTGTTGCCGCATTTTTTTTGATTTCGTGTAAATCTACCAGCAGTTCAACCGCTGCTAATGACAAGATTGTAGGAACTTCTCCTGCTTTTACAGGAAAAGCTAAACTTACCGAATCGATGATTGCTGCAGGAAAAACAACTTTCGAAAATTCTTGTGCAAGATGTCACGATTTGCCAAATCCTGCGGATCACAATGATGAAGCTTGGGTTGGAATTATGAATGCTATGGCTCCAAAAGCAAAACTAAACAAGGAACAAAGTGAAAGTGTTTACAACTACGTAACTTTCAAAAATTAGAAAAAAGCTCTGAAAAATTCAGAGCTTTTTTATTTCAAAGAAATTCCCAAACCTGGCTTTTCGGATAAAAAAACTTTTCCGTTTTCGATAAAACTTCCTTCGGCATAATCGTTAGAAACAAGGTTTGCGCCGTCCAAATCGACAAAATCGCAAAGTGGCGCAATCGCAATTCCGGCAGAAATTCCAACACTGGATTCGGTCATGCAACCAATCATAATTTTGTAGCCGAAATCTTTGGCTTTTTTGATGATTTCCAAAGCGGGAGTTAATCCGCCGCATTTCATTAACTTGATATTAATCGAATTGTAATGTGGTTTTAGCTTTTTTAAATAGTTTAAATTTTGAAAATCTTCATCAGCCATCCAATTGACATTCAGTGTTTTATTTAGAATTTTGAAATCGCCGATTGGTTTTGGTTGTTCCACATATAAAAGTTGTTTGGAAATTTCATGATTTTGCAAAAATTTGCAACCTTCATCGGAGAAACTGGTATTGGCGTCCAAAGCGATTTGTTTTCCTGTTTCTAACAATTTCTGAATGCTTTCAAAGTTGAAACCGTTGCATTTTACTTTAAAACGATTCCATTCACTTTGTTGGATTTTCTTGATTTGTTCCTCAATTTCTGCAATGGAAATCGTGAATGTACTTAGCGGAATTTTTTGATTATCAATATTATTTAATTCAGCAAAAGATTTATTTTCAATTTTTCCGTATAAATCCCAATAAGCGCAATCGAGCGCAGAAAGGAGAAAACTATTTAACTCAAATTGCAGTAAAAAATCAAAAAAATCTCGTGGATGAATAATGTCTTGCTCTTCAATTTTGGGTTGAATTTCATTTAATTTTTCTACAAATTCATCCAAATGAATTCCATAATAATTGATTTCCACACATTCTCCATAACCTTGAAAATCTTGATCAGAAATTGTTATTAAAAGTGCGTTGCGGAAATCGTAATTTCCGTAAGAAATTGAGAATGTTTCTTTCAGTTTTAACTGTTTTTTTTGCCAATTGAGTTTCATCGAATAAATATAAAAAAAAGGAAACCTTATTTGGTTTCCTTTAATTTTTAGCTTAAAAATTTATCCAAAATTTCACAAGCCGATTTCGGCAAATTGGTTCCTGGTCCGAAAATAAAATCCGCCCCGTTTTTGTAGAGATAATCATAATCCTGTTGCGGAATTACACCTCCCACAACAATCGTAATATCATCAGCTCCAAGTTTTTTTAATTCTTCAACCACTTGCGGAACCAAAGTTTTGTGACCTGCAGCCAATGAAGAAATCCCGAGAATATGGATGTCATTTTCCACCGCTTGTTTTGCCACTTCTTCCGGCGTTTGGAAAAGCGGAGCAACATCCACATCAAATCCCATATCTGCAAAAGATGTTGCGACTACTTTTGCACCACGATCATGACCGTCTTGTCCCATTTTTGCAACCATAATTCTTGGTCTTCTTCCTTCTTCGTCTTCAAATTTTTGAGTTAAAGAAACGGCTTTTTCAAAAAATTCGTTTTTGCTGGCATTCATGGCATAAACTCCTGAAATGGTTTTAATATTAGCTTTGTATCTTCCGAAACTTTCTTCCATGGCGTCACTCATTTCACCTAAAGTAACTCTTCTTCTTGCCGCTTCAATACAGAGTTCAAGTAAATTTCCTTCAGCTGTTTTTGCGCTGTTTCGGATTTTGTTCAAAATTTCTTCTGTTCTTTCTGAATTTCTTTCGGATTTTATTTTTTCTAAACGCTCAATCTGCTTTTTACGGACTTCCGTGTTATCAATATCCAAAATTTCCAATTCCATTTGCTTTAGATTGGATTTGAATGAATTTACCCCGATAATAAATTCTTCGCCACTATCAATTTTTGCTTGTTTTTTTGCTGCGGCTTCTTCAATCCTCATTTTCGGAATTCCGGCTTCGATGGCTTTCGTCATTCCGCCTTCTTTTTCCACTTCATCGATGAATTTCATGGCTTCTTCAATCATTTGTTGGGTTAAACTTTCGACCAAATGGCTTCCACCCATTGGATCAACAACATCGCAAATTCCACTTTCCTGTTGCAAAATAATTTGGGTATTTCTCGCAATTTTTGCGGAATAATCGGTCGGTAAAGCAATGGCTTCGTCCAAAGCATTGGTGTGTAGAGATTGTGTTCCGCCCAAAGCAGAAGATAACGCTTCAATCGCAGTTCTGGTAATATTATTGAATGGTTCCTGCTCTGTTAAACTCCAACCCGAAGTTTGGGAATGCGTTCTCAAAGCCAAAGATTTTGGATTTTGAGGATTGAATTGGGTCAATAAATTCGCCCAAATATATCTTGCGGCTCTCATTTTCGCAATTTCCATAAAATGGTTCATTCCAATTGCCCAAAAAAAGGATAGTCTTGGTGCAAAATCGTCTATGTTCATTCCGGCTTTTATTCCAGTTCTTACATATTCCAAACCATCTGCTAAAGTGTAAGCCATTTCCAAAACAGGTGTCGCTCCTGCTTCTTGCATGTGATATCCTGAAATGGAAATTGAGTTAAATTTGGGAATATTTTGCGAAGTATATTCGAAAATATCCGCAATAATTTTCATCGAAGGTTTCGGTGGATAAATGTAAGTATTCCGTACCATGAATTCTTTCAAAATATCGTTCTGAATCGTCCCCGAAAGTTGATTTTGTGAAACACCTTGTTCTTCAGCAGCGACAATATAAAAAGCCAAAATCGGTAAAACCGCACCGTTCATCGTCATCGAAACGGAGATTTCATCCAAAGGAATTTGGTCGAATAAAATCTTCATATCTTCCACAGAATCAATCGCAACGCCAGCTTTTCCAACATCTCCAACAACACGAGGATGGTCGGAATCGTAACCGCGATGCGTCGCCAAATCGAACGCTACGGAAAGTCCTTTTTGTCCGGCTGCAAGATTTCTTCGATAAAAAGCGTTGGATTCTTCTGCTGTAGAAAATCCTGCATATTGACGAATGGTCCAAGGTTTTTGAACATACATCGTGGAATATGGACCTCGTAAATAAGGTGAAATTCCTGCGCTGTAGTTTTTTAATTCTTTATTTTGAACATCTTTTTCAGTGTAGTATGATTTCATTTCGAGACCATCTTTTTCAAAAAAGTAAGGCAATTTTTCGTCGAAATTCATGGTGAAATCCGGATGTTGATTTTTTATTTTCTGTCGCATGGAAGAGTTTTGAAGTGAGTAAAATTACGAAAATTTACGCTGTTGAAAAACTATGAATTTATCATAAAAAAACCTCACTTGATGTGAGGAGTTATTTCATATAAAAATTCAAAATTTCTATTTATCTGCAGCTTCTTTAACGTTATTCGCTCCTTTTTCCACAGCACCTGCAACATCCGAAGTTACTTCTTTAGCGCCTTCTTTTACTTCGTTTGCCCCTTTCTTAATGGCTTGTCCTGCTTCTTTAAGTGCTTCTTTTGTTTTGTCGGCTGCATTTTCTGTAGCTTCTTTCACATTTTGAGTTGCAGAATCCATCTTTTCATTATCAAAACCTAAAGTTTCTTTTGTCACTGTTGTTCCGTCGTCTTCAATTTTGGTTTCGGTTTTTTTTGCGCAGGACGAAATGGCGAAAATTGAAATGGCACTAATAATTAAAATATTCTTTTTCATATTTTTAATTTTTACTGTTATAGATTCTTAAGTATTATTATTTTTTGTATTTAATGGTGCATCCAATAGCAGCGGTTCTACTGGTTTTTATATCTTCATCTTTTAAAAGAGAATTCAAAGCATCTTGAGCATAATATTCTGAAACATCATTGGGATCTTCGTAATTGTTATCTATTGCACCAATATATTTCACAATATTTTTACCGTTTTCTTTTTTCAAAATGAAAATATGAGGTGTTTTTGTGGCTCCATATTGAGGATGAATTTTTTGACCTTCATCTATTAAATATGGGAAAGTAAAGCCTTTTTCTTCAGCTCTTTTTTGCATCATTTCGAAACTGTCCTTTGGTTGAGCCGCAGGATCATTGGGCTGAATTGCAATTACAGGATAACCTAGATTTTTGTATTTTTTATCGAGCTCAATAATTCTATCCTGATATTTTATCGCATAAGGACAACTGTTGCAAGTAAAAACAACGATAAAACCTTTAGCCTTTTTGAAATCTGAAAGAGAAACCATTTTTCCGTCCACATTTTTCAGTTTAAAATCTGTGGCAACATCGCCAATTTCGTAACCTTTTCTGTCGCTATTTTGTGCTGAAAGTATTCCAGAAATGCAAAAAGAAATTAGAACCAGAAGCATCGTTTTAATATTTTTCATATTGAAATGGATTAAATTATTGTAAGTATTTTGTGACATGTTCCTCCAGCTGGTTTAAACTCATTTCCCCATTGTGAAAAACTATTTTTTGATGATTTTGATAGAAAATAGTCACAGGAATTTCCCCACTCCAGTTTTCTTCAAATCTTGGGATCCAAGTATTCATTCTTTTGATATCATCCAAAATTACTACTTCAGCAGTAAGATTTTTCTCTTTAATGAATTTCTTGACTCTTTCTATATCTTTTGGGCGATCTAATGATACCAAAAGCATTTTGAAATCTGGGTTACTTTTATATTTTTCATTAACTTCCATAAATTCTGGAAGCTCTTTTACACATGGTGCACAAGTAGTTGACCAAAAATTGACAACCGTAAGTTTAGCTTCTTGGTTTTCTATTTTCTTTTCTAAATCTTCATATTTCAGAAAAGAAATTTCGTTTTCTTGTCCAAAAATTGAAATCGAAAAAAGTAATATTAAAATTTTGAAAACGTTTTTCATGCTTAAAAATAATAATTAATATTGAAACGAAAAAAGTGCCATTTCTGACACTTTTAATTTATTGATTTTGAGAAAAAATTTAATAATTTTCTTCCTCGCCTTTCATCTTTTCAGCATTTTCCGCCATAATCACTGCATCGATCATCTCCTGAATATCACCATTCATATAAGCATCCAAATTGTAAATCGATTTATTAATTCGATGATCCGTAACACGACCTTGTGGATAATTGTAGGTTTTAATTTTAGCAGAACGGTCTCCGGTAGAAACCATGGTTTTTCTTTGCGCTGCAATATCCCCAACAACTTCCTGTAATTTAATGTCATACAACTTTGCACGAAGCATTTCCATCGCCAATTCCCGGTTTGCTAATTGAGAACGTGCTTGTTGACAAACCACGACAATTCCTGAAGGTTTATGGGTTAGCTGAACTTTCGTTTCAACCTTGTTTACGTTTTGCCCACCAGCTCCTCCTGAACGCGAAGTCTGCATTTCGATATCTGCAGGATTTATTTCTACATCCACTTCTTCAGCTTCGGGAAGAACCGCAATTGTAATAGCAGAAGTATGAACACGACCTTGAGATTCCGTTTCAGGGACACGCTGCACCCTGTGAACTCCGGATTCAAATTTCATAATTCCATATACCCCTTCACCTTCAACTTTCATGACCAATTCTTTGTAACCTTTTGAAGCTTCGCTGGAATCGGTAACTTCGTGTCTCCATCCTTTGGTTTTAAAATACATGGTGTACATTCTGTACATATCTTCCACAAAAATGGCGGCTTCATCACCTCCAGTTCCTGAACGTAATTCAACGATAACGTTTTTATCATCTGCAGGATCTTTAGGGATAAGCAAAACTTTTAAATCTTCTTCAAAAGCAGGAATTTTTTCCTGAGCTTCCAATTTTTCCATTTTGGCTAAATCCACCAAGTCTTTATCGGAACCATCCGCAATAATCTCATCTGATTCTTCTATGGTATCTAAAGCAGATTTATATTCATCATAAACTTTAACAATTTTCCCCAAGTCACTGTATTCTTTGTTCAACTGTCCGTATTTCTTTTGGTCGGAAATTACATCAGGTTGAATAATCAAATCAGCAACTTCGTTATAACGCTGCTTTATTGCTTCCAATTTTGGGATGAGAGACTTTGCCATTGTAGAAATTTTGTGGGTGCAAAGATAGCGATTTTTGTTTTTTGAATATTCAAAGATCTAATAACTAAAAAATCAGCTCCCTTTGGAAACTGATTTCAATATATTGTTTTACTTTGATATTACCTTTCTCAAATTCAGGGAGAAAAGCAATGACATCAAATTAATGATGACCGTGGTCGTCGTGATGATGCAGGAAAGGACCCTGTCCTTTTGGATTACTGTAAACTACTTCTGCACCTTGTTCTACTATCGTTTTTCTTCGGATATCTTCAGGATCGAAAGGTTTTGTTTTTCCAAAATATTCTGCAAGACCTTCAGAAAGCCACATTGGAATAACAACCCCAAAAAACATAAATATACACCAAAACCCAATAAGGAACATTACTAAAAAGAAACAGAACCATAAAAATTGGTAACCCGGCCAAAATGAAGATAAGATTAAAAGCATATTTCAGATTTTCAGCAAAAATAAACTATTTTTTCAATTTTCACAAATGGTTTGCTTTGAAATTTATCATTTGTTCAGACAATGGGAATTTAGTAAATTCGTGCTCATTAAAATTCATAAAAATGAACTACAGAATCGAAAAAGACACCATGGGTGAAGTGCAGGTTCCTGCAGATAAATTTTGGGGAGCGCAAACCGAAAGATCAAGAAATAATTTCAAAATTGGTCCGGAAAGTTCGATGCCAAAGGAAATTATTGAAGCTTTTGCCATCCTGAAAAAAGCTGCCGCTTTTACCAATTGTGAGTTAGGTGTACTTTCTGAAGAAAAAAGAGATCAAATTGCAAAAGTTTGCGACGAGATTTCTGAAGGTAAATTAGACGACCAATTTCCGTTGGTAATTTGGCAAACCGGTTCCGGAACACAATCCAACATGAATGTAAATGAAGTAATTTCCAATAAAGCGCATGTGAATTCCGGTGGAAAATTAGGAGAAAAATCGGAAATTCATCCAAATGATGATGTGAACAAATCTCAATCTTCCAATGATACTTTTCCAACAGCGATGCACATTTCGGCTTATAAAAAAGTGGTGGAAACGACTATTCCTGCGGTGGAAAAATTGCGAGATACGTTAAAAGAGAAGTCGGAAAAATTTAAAAATATTGTAAAAATTGGAAGAACGCATTTGATGGATGCAACGCCTTTGACTTTAGGTCAGGAATTTTCGGGATATGTTGCCCAATTGAATTTCGGTTTAAAAGCATTGAAAAACACGCTTCCACATCTTTCAGAATTGGCTTTGGGCGGAACTGCGGTTGGAACCGGACTCAACGCACCGAAAGGTTATGACGAAAAAGTGGCAAAAT
This sequence comes from Bacteroidota bacterium, assembly GCA_023420435.1. Lineage (GTDB taxonomy): Bacteria > Bacteroidota > Bacteroidia > Flavobacteriales > Weeksellaceae > JAEXBA01. Next base: position 6,496 of record JAEZWE010000153.1, on the reverse strand, counting down.
ATATTGCAGATTTTACAGGACTTCCTTTTGTGACGGCTGAAAATAAATTTGAGGCTTTAGCGGCGCACGACGCGATTGTGGAATCTCATGGAGCTTTGAAACAAATTGCAGTTTCGTTGTATAAAATTGCTCAAGACATTCGTTTGTTGGCTTCTGGACCGAGAAGTGGAATTGGGGAAATTCTGATTCCCGAAAATGAACCTGGTTCTTCCATCATGCCTGGAAAAGTGAATCCTACACAAAATGAAGCATTGACGATGGTTTGCGCACAAGTTTTGGGAAATGACACCACGATTTCTTTTGCGGGAACGCAAGGAAATTACGAATTGAATGTTTTCAAGCCAGTGATGGCGTATAATTTTTTGCAATCTGCCCAATTGATTGCGGACGCTTGTATTTCATTCAACAATCATTGTGCGGTTGGAATTGAAGCCAACGAACCGAGAATTAAAGAATTAGTCGATAAATCTTTGATGCTCGTAACTGCTTTAAATACGCATATTGGATACGAAAACGCTGCAAAAATTGCAAAAACCGCCCATAAAAACGGCACCACGTTAAAAGAAGAAGCCATTAATCTTGGTTTGGTTACCGCCGAACAATTCGATGAATGGGTGAAACCGGAAGATATGGTTTAATCGAGATTTCCAGAATCGAGAGCCGAGATTCAAATTAAAAAGTCCCGAAAATTTTCGGGATTTTGTATTACTATTTTATGCTTCAATTGGAGCAACCTGCTCGGCAAAGAAGTTTTCCAATTCTCGTAAAGTTTCCGGATTGGTTTTGATGTCTTTGATGACTTCCCCTTTATTTAAAACAACAATTCGGTTGCAAACTTCCGTGGTGTGCGATAAGTCGTGACTTGAAATGAGAAACGTGACTTGTGAATCTTGTGATAAAACTTTAATTAAATTCTTCAATTTAATTTGCGTTGAAGGATCGAGATTTGCAAAAGGCTCGTCCAAAACGATGATTTCTGGATTTCCGATTAACGCACCCACAATTCCTACTTTTTTCTGGTTTCCTTTCGATAAATCCCGGATGTATTTTTTCGCATTCAAAATTTCTCCATTGAAAAGATCGTTGAACTGTTTTAGAAATTCATCAACAGACGCTTTGTTTTGTCCACGCAATTCGCCCAAGAAATAGAAATATTCTTCCGGTGTTAAATAACCTATTAAAAACGATTCGTCAATGAAAGCAGAAACTTTGTTTTTCCATTCTTCGGATTTGTTTACTTGAACATTATCAATCGAAATAGAACCCGAAGTTGGTTCAATTAAATCCAACAAACAACTAAAAAGTGTCGTTTTTCCCGCTCCGTTATTTCCAACCAAACCGAAAGTTTCGCCTTTTGGAACTTCAAGATTATCGACATTAAGAACTTTTTTCTGTCCGTAAACTTTTGAAATATTTTGTACTGAAATCATTTTTCTGTTTTTTTAAATTAAGATTCTTTGAAGGCTTTTAAAGTTGAATATTTTTCCGATTTGTACACTTTCACAATTATATCGAAAATTTTGTCCCGAAGTAAGAAACCAATTAATCCCAAAACGCCAATTGCAGCAACTGCGGGAATCATTCCGAAGAAATATTTTACGCCTGCAAAAACCGCCATTGGTACGAGCATTTGAGGAATCATCATTAAAAATGTCCTTAAATTAAAAGCATTTTTTCCGCCTCCAAAACTTTTTGCTGCGGTATTCAAATCAATGGATTGTTTATTGTAAGCTCCTGCCAATAAGGTAAAATAGGCATTTGCGCCGATATTGTACAATCCTCCTGCAAAAATCACAAAATATAGTTCCCAACTGATGAATACATAGAAAAGTGCCAAAACCATAGAAACTGCTGTTGCTAAAACCACCAAAGTCCATTTTGCTTTTAAATATTGTTTATAGGGAACATTTTGTGTCATCATCAGTGGATAATAAGAACTGTCCCAAGATGGAACTCTTTGTCCGAACATAAACATAAAACCTCCTGTTACAAAAATTCCAGTGAAAAACTGCATGAAATCGGAACTATAAACATCCATTTGTGAAAGTAATCCATAAAAGAGGAAGAAAATTCCACCTATTGCTGCAGATTTTGCCGCCTTACTTCTTTTCAATAAACGAATATCGTTGTTGAGGAAAGTTCCTGTGACTCCAAATTTGTTCAGAAATTCTATATTTTCAGTTTTACCTTCTGCTTTTTCGGTTTCTAATCCTTTGTCCAAATAAAATCTTTCGGTAAAGGTTTTATAGACGAAATAGGTAAGAACAAAGGTTAAAACTACCGGAATTAAAAACATTCCCGGAACGGAATAAAAGGAATAGAAAAGCTTCTCAGAATATTCGGAAAGTTTAATGATATTAAAATATTCCAATCCTCCGAGAACTACGAAAACCAAACAAACCGCAACAACTACGGCAGTTTTTCCGTTCAATAAAATATTTAGAAAATTGGAGAAATAAAAAGTAAATAAAATCCCAATTGAAAACATCAAAACTCCAAGAACTGAATAATCATTTATAATCAAAGTTATTGCAAACGGTACGATAAACAGCAAGTATCCCCAATTAAAAAAATGCGTAAAAGTTTTTACGATGGAATACTGAATCAGTTTCTTTTTTGTAATATTTTGAACCAATAAAGGTTTCAGATTTTGTGTTGGCATTTGCTGCAAAAAATACCGAATCAACAAATCTACTGCCCAATAATAAATAAAATATCTGCTGAAAAATTTTATAGAATCTTGCTTAAGTTCTTCATTAACAAGATAATAAAATCCAAATCCCAAAAAAATAAAAGCGACAGAAAAATAAGCCATCACAAAGAACATGAGGATTTTCATCGCCAAATTGGCTCCGAATTGCGGATTTCTAAAAAAATTTTTGATTTCGAGGCGGAGAAGTTTCGCAAACATCTGAAAGTTTTAAAATTAGTATAAAAAGCCTCCGAAATGTTACAAAATTTTTACTTCATGAGCTCTTCAGCTTGTTTTAATGCAGCATCTGTAATTTTGGAACCGGAAAGCAATTGTGCAATTTCCTGAAGTTTTTCCTCTGAATTTAACGCGATAATATTGGATTGTGTTTTTCCAGAAATTTCCTTTTTCACCACTTTGTAGTTATTATCGCCTTTTGCAGCGACTTGCGCCAAATGCGTGATGACAATTAGTTGCATATTTTGCGACATTTCTCTCATCACGTTTCCGATTTCTTCAGCTACTTTTCCGGAAACTCCGGTATCAATTTCATCCAAAATTAAAGTTGGAAGTTCGGAATTTTCCGCCATAATTTTCTTTACAGCCAACATGACGCGACTTCTTTCTCCACCAGAAATTGCGGTTTGAATTGACTTTAAAGGAAATCCAGAATTCGCCTGAAACAAAATTTCAACATTTTCTTTCCCGAAATTGGTAAAAGCTTTGCTCTCCGTTAACTTAACTTCAATTTTTGCTTTCTCCAAGCCCAATTGTTTCAATAATTTTTCTATGTTTTTGGTGAAAACTGGGATGCTTTTTTTTCGGTTTGATGATAGTTTTGCTGAAAATCTTATTAATAAATCGGTGGATTTTTCTAATTTTTTTTCAGCTTCTGCGATATTATTTTCGATTTCTAAAAAGCTGTTTTGTTCATTCGAAATTTCGTTTCTAATGCGGAGAAGTTCTGCAACAGAATTTACCTGATGCTTTAAAAAAAGTGCATTTATTTTATTTACTTTCTCGTTTAGTTTCGCTAAAATTTGGGGATTAATTTCAATTTTTTCGGCTTCATTCTGAAGTTCAAACACCAAATCTTTCAGTTCCAAAAACTGACTTTCAAACCTTTCACTAATGGCGGAGAAATGATGGGAAAGTTCTGCAGTTTTTGCCAATTTTGAACGTATTTCAACCAAGTTGTCCAAAACACCAACCTCATCCTGATCAAATCTTCCTAAAACTTGTCCCAAGTTTTCCGAAATGCTTTCTGCATTTTCATGCATGGAAAGCTGATCTTGTAATTCCTGAAGGTCTAAATCATCCAATTGAGCTTCATTAAGTTCTGCTAAAAGAAAACTTTTATAATCTGTTTCTTTTTTTCCTTCAGACAAACGGTTTTTTAACTGTTGAATTTCTGTTTCTAATTTTCGGGAGTTCTGAAATTCAGATTGAAATTCTGAAATTAAATTTTTATTTTCAGAGAGTCCGTCAATAATTTTGAACTGATATTCTTCCTTGAAAAGATTGGAAGTTTCAAATTGTGAATGGATATCGATAAGTTTCTCGGACAAATTTTTCAGAACATCCAAAGTTGCCGGAACATCATTAACAAAAGCTCTGGATTTTCCGTTGCTTAAAATTTCACGACGGATAATGGTTTGATTTTCAAAATCTAAATCATTTTCTTCAAAGAATTTTTGAAAACTTTCATTCAAAGAAAATTCAGCTTCTACCACCGATTTGTTCTCAGAATTTTGGATGGATTTTACGTCGGCTCTTTCTCCTAAAATTAATCGTAAAGCCCCTAAAATAATCGATTTTCCGGCACCTGTTTCTCCTGTGATGACTTGAAGTCCGTCCTGAAGATCCAATTCCAATGAATCAATAAGCGCAAAATTCTGTATAAAAATCCGGTTCAGCATAATAAAAAAACTTTAAGCAAAAGCCTAAAGTTTTACAAAAATATTGGTTAAAAATCTATTGTACAAATTATCACTTCCACTTGTTCCATTTACTTTCTGTATTTTTTGGCGAAAGCAAAATCATCAACTGTTTTAGATCGCTCATATTAACAGATCCGTTGTTGTTGGAATCAAAAATATTAAAAATTTCCTGCACTTTAGAATCTAAAAAAAGATTGATGGCGTAGTTCTGCTGGAAAGTATTTTCATAGGTTTTCAAACTCATTAAAGCATCTGCAATAATTTTTTTTGGTGCGTTTTGATCCTGATTGAAAAGATTGTCCAAACCTGCTCTGTGATAGGAATAAGATGCCGCACGAAGTTTCGTAAGATTAGGATTAATAATTCCGTCAATTAACGAACCTCGGCTTCTTGGTCCTTCCACGACAGACCAGCCGTCATAACCTCTGTTCATCGAATTTTGTGAAATTTGCTGCGCTTTCAAAAACCACTGTTGTCCTCCCATGGATTGAAAACTGTCTGCATCATAACCCAAAACCAGATACACATAAAAACTAATAACATCAATTAAATTCTTCCCGGAAAATTGTCTTTCATTGAAAATTAAATTTTCATTTTCTAAATATTCAAAAGTAAATTTGGTGTCGTTCAAATTCACCAAAGGAGATTCGTAAGTAGAATTAAAAACCGGACGAACTGCCTGAACTACGATACTTCCGCTGTATTTATTTCCTTCTTTACCGGAGATAATAATAGCAAAATTGGATTTTACTTTTTCGAAATTTTGGAGTTTTTTTCCGGTCCAACTTGTATTATTGATAAAATCGCGAAGATTTTTTTCCAAAGTTTTATAAACTTGCTGGTTACTTCCCGCCATTTGCTGGGCATTTACCGTAACATTTGCCAAAAGCTCCTGCGCAAAGGAAAAATGAGCAAATAAAATCAGCAAAAAAGTATAAAGTATTTTCTTCATTTAAACGTAAAATATGAGAACGGAAATTTAGAAAAATTATTTCAGAATTTTTTCCTCTACAAAATCCAAAATATCTTTGGCGACATCGTCTTTAGATTTCAAATGAAATTCTTTTTGTTCCGTTTTAGTTAGAATTTTTATTTTGTTGGTATCGTTTTTAAAACCGGCTCCTTCATCACGAAGAGAGTTTAGAACGATCATATCCAAATTTTTCTTTTCGAGTTTTCCTTTGGCGTTTTCTTCTTCATTTTGAGTTTCCAAGGCAAAACCAACCAAAAACTGATTTCTTTTTTGCGCTCCCATTGTTTTTAGAATATCTGGATTTTTCACCAATTCAAGGGTCAAATTTTCATCATTTTTTTTGATCTTTTCTTTGGCAATTTCTTTGGGCGCATAATCTGCAACTGCTGCACTTGCAATGGCAATATCTACCTTTTCGTAAAATTTGAAAACCGTTTCAAACATCTCTTTGGCAGAAGTAACCCGATGAATTTCAATTCCTGAAAAATCTGCTTTCTGTGAACTTGGTCCGGAAATCAAAATAACCTTTGCTCCACGTTTTGCGGCTTCTTCAGCTAATGAGAATCCCATTTTTCCGGAAGAATGATTTCCTATAAATCGTACAGGATCAATGGCTTCATAGGTTGGACCAGCCGTAATTAAAACGGTTTTTCCTGCCAAATTTTTAGAAAATTTTGATTTTGAAAAATAATCTTCAAGGGTTTTCAAAATCGTTTCAGGTTCAGCCATTCTTCCTTGCCCAACAAGTCCGCTTGCTAATTCGCCTTCTTCTGCAGGAATAATGAGGTGTCCGAAATCTTCAGCCATTTCCAAATTTTGTTTTGTGGAAGGATGAGCATACATATCCAAATCCATTGCTGGAGCAATAAAAACCGGACATTTTGCAGACAT
>JAEZWE010000132.1 GCA_023420435.1 Bacteroidota bacterium | reverse complement strand
GATTTTTTGGGGATAGAAATTATTTTTTCTCGACCGCTTTTACCAAAATTTGGATGTTTACTTCGTTTTTTATCAAGCCATTCTGAACAGGCATTTGAAATTTTACGCCAAAATCTTCTCTGTGGATGTCTTTCGGTTCTGTTGCAATACTTACTTCACCATCGTTTACCGAAACATTAGCTTTAAATTGCGCTGGTTTTGTAATTCCTTTAATGGTAAGATTTCCGTCTAAAATAGTATTGTAATCACTTTGATCCGGGGTTTCAGAAATTTTTGTGATTTCATAGGAAGCTGTTGGAAATTTTTCAGTTTCAAAGAAATCGGCGCTTTTCAAATGGTTTTCCAGTTTTGTTTTTTGTTCCGCATCGTCTTTTAGATCAATACTTTCGAGGGAACTCATGTTGGCTACAAATTTTCCACTTTCCAATTTTCCGTCTTTGATTGTAATGTCGCCACTTTCAAATTTTATGGTTCCAAAATGACTGGTGTTATCGGATTTTACAACTTTAAAACCTTTCCATTCAATTTTGGAATTTAGCGTATCAATATCGTATGAATTACCTTCTTTTGTGGTGGTAATTTCGCTTTTCTCACTGGTTAAAGGTTTATCTTTTCCACAAGACAATAATAAAGAAGTCCCGATAAAAGCAATGAATGCGGATTTAAATATTTTTTTTTTCATGAGTATTTGTTGTCGATTACTGATAGCTAAATTATTAAATTTAATTTACCTATAAAATGTTAATTTTGTGAAATGTTACTGGAAATAAAAAATCTACATTTTTCTTACCATTCAGAAAAAGAACTTTTTCACAATATTAATCTCCGAATTGGCGAAGGAAAAATAATTGCTTTAGCTGGAGAAAGTGGCTGTGGAAAATCTACACTTTTGAATATTATTTATGGACTTTTGGAGTGGCAAAAGGGAGAAATTTTATTAGACGGAAAAAAACTTTTAGGTCCAAAAGGAAATATTGTTCCCGGTGAAAGTAAAATGAAAATGGTGGCTCAAACTTACGATTTGATGCCTTATTCCACCGTTTATGATAATGTGGGTAAATATATTTCCAATATAAATCTTTCAGAAAAAAGAAAAATGGTGATGGAGCTTCTGGAAGTAGTAGGCATGGAAAATTTTGCTGATGTAAAACCACAGTTTTTAAGTGGTGGACAACAACAAAGAGTCGCTATTGCAAGAGCACTTTCCGTTCTTCCCAGACTTCTTTTGTTGGACGAACCGTTTAGTAACATCGATTTTTCCAGAAAAATTGAACTGCGGGAAAAACTCTTCAATTATGTAAAAAAACATCAAATTTCTTTAATAATCTCCACCCATGAAATTGAGGAAGTAATGCCTTGGTTAGATCAAATTGTTGTTTTACAGGAGGGAAGGTTAATACAAAATGACAGTGCAGAAGAAACTTACAATTTTCCGTACAATGCTTATGTAGCCAAACTTTTTAGCGAGGTGAATGTACTTTCGGAGGAAGAAAAAAATATTTTAAAAGGTTCCAAAAATTTTTATTATCCTCATGAAATTATTTTATCTGATGAAGGTTTGCAAGCTCATGTTCTGGAAAGTCGATTTTCAGGGAATCATTATTGGAATAAAATAGATTGTGATGGGATTTCTTTAATAGTTTACACCAAAGATAAGCAAGAAGGAGAAATTAAAATTTTAATTAAATAAAAACAAAAACCACTTACAGTAATGTAAGTGGTTTGTGGTTTCTCCAGGGATCGAACCAGGGACACACGGATTTTCAGTCCGTTGCTCTACCAACTGAGCTAAGAAACCATTAACTTTGTTGTTTAAAGTGGTGCAAAAATAACATCTTCAGCTATATTACGCAAATTTAAACTGAAAAAATTCTGCATTTTTTCAAAAAACACTGATTTACAGCTTAATTAATTTCACTATCCTTGGAAATTTGTTCGCTCATTTCTTCCAAAACAGGCTTTATCGTGCTTTCTGGCAATTCACTTATTCTAATATACATTAATCCGTCAATTGCATCATTAAAGTTAGGATCAACATTAAAAGCTATCACTTTTGCATTCTGCTTGATGTATTTTTTAATCAAAACCGGAAGACGAAGTTCAGGCTCCAAATCATCAATTACTTTATCCAGTTTATTCAAATCACTTTCCATTTCGTCGAAAAAAAGATTTTTATCTCTTTCTCGCAGTTTTACTTTGAATTCATTTTTAGGATGAATGTATTGCGCTACAGCAGAATCGTAATAATGAGAACGCATAAACTCAATCATCAAAGATTTTGAAAATTCAGAAAATTTATCGGAAATACTAACACCGCCCATCAAAAATTTATGATCAGGATTTCTTAAACATACATGCACAATTCCTCTCCATAAAAGGAAAAGCGGTAATGGTTTTTGTTGATATTCAGTTGAGATGTAGGCTCTTCCCATTTCAATCACTTTTTTGAAAAATGGCTGAAGTTCTTGGTCAAATTCAAAAAGTGAAGCAGTGTAAAAACCATTAATGCCATGGGATTTCGAAATTTCTTTTCCAAGTCCCATTCGGTAAGCTCCGGCGAGTTTTTTGGCTGCATCATCCCATAAAAACAGATGGTGATAATGTTTGTCATATTCATCCAAATCAAAAGGTAAGTTGGAGCCTTCACCAACCGCTCTGAAGGTAATTTCCCGCTGTCTTCCAATTTCCCGCATAATAGATGGGATTTCGTCATAGCTGGTAAAGAAAACTTCATAATTTCCGTTTTTGAAAAGTAATTTTTCAGGATTTTGTCTTAAAATGTCGATTTCTTTTTGAAGGTCTTCTTTTGGCGTTTCGTCAATGATATTCTGAACCCGGTTTTCTTCTTTTAATAGTGGAAAATTGAGTTTTAGATTGGGTAATTTCAGTATTTCAGGTATCGATTTTCTTTTTTCGTAATACGACTTCAGCATATAGATTTTTTTCTGTAAAAAATCACCTAATTCGTCTATGCTTTCCTGTTCTTCCAAAACCTTGGCTGTAATGGGTTTCCCGATTCTAATTCTTATCGGTTTTTCCCTTTTATGCATCATTTCGGCAGGTAACATTACCGTTTGTAAATCCGGATGCAGCTTTGCCATATGATAGAAAAAATTGCTGTTTTTAGCATGGAAATACATGGGAACTACAGGAACTTTAGCCATTTTAATTAATTTTAAAACGGGCTTTTCCCATTTTTTATCACGTATTTCGTTAAACTCATTATTTTTATTGGAAACTTCACCAGCTGGAAAAATTCCTATGCAGCCTCCGTTTTGAAGATGTTTTAAAGTTTCTCGCATTCCGTTTGCGCTGCTGTGGAGTTCTTTTCGTCCTTCAAAAGGATTTACAGGAATTACAAAAGGTTCCATAGGTTTTATTTTTTCCAGAAGAAAATTTCCCATTACTTTAAAATCAGGACGGATTTCTGTAAGGATTTTGGTCATCAAAATACCATCAATAGCACCAAGAGGATGATTGGAAACCAAAATAAAAGGGCCGCTTTTGGGAATTTTTGCCAAATCTTCTTCAAAAACAATATACTTCAGCTCTCTTTCTCGCACAAAAGAATCGAAAAAATCTTTTCCTTTTTTTTCTTTCAGTTTGTTGTATAATTTATTTACTTCACTGATCTTGGTTATTTTCATCAGTGCTTTAGCCGCAGGATTTTTTAAAAAACCCAATTTACTTAATCCTGTAGCTTTGATAAGATCATTGGTGGTTATCAAACTCATGTTATCGGCGTTATTAGTGGGTTACCATTTGTATGGTTTGTTTGGATATTTGTTCCAGTAAAACTTTTTTATCGAGATAAAATTGGTTCAAGTTGTTTAAATCGGCATTTCTTACTGTAAAAAGTGAAACATTTTTTACAATTTCTGTATTGAAGGTTTTGCTGAGTTCTGCATTCAATAAATCAATACTTCCATATTTGTCTTCTAAACACAGTGCCAAAGAAATGGCTGAATTCTGCATTAACGAAATTTTTATTTTTTGCTTCGCTAATTCCAGAAATATTAAGCTTAAATGCTCTTCTGCAATAAATGAGAAGTCTCGGGTTGCAATGCGCATTAACACTTGGTTTTCTTTTAGAATATAAGATTCTTTATTTTGATTTTTTTCGGTAACGCTTACTTTTGTTCCCGCTTCATTAGGTTGCAGAAAAGATTTTACGAAAAAAGGAATGTTTTTTTGTTTTAGAGGCTGTAAAGTTTTTGGATGAATAACCGAAGCTCCATAATAAGCCATTTCTATAGCTTCTTCATAAGAAATATTCGAAAGCAAGGAAACATTTTCAAATTTTCTTGGATCACCCGTCATCACACCGGGAACATCTTTCCAAATCGTCATCGATTCTGCGTCTAAACAATAAGCAAAAATAGCGGCTGAATAATCGGAACCTTCTCTTCCTAAAGTTACCGTGAAGTTATTATCTTCAGAACCAATAAATCCTTGCGTAACGTAGCAAATTTCATTGTTTAATGTTGAAATATTTTCTTCTGTTTTTTTCCAGTTTACGGCGCCTTCTCTGTAGGTAGCATCGGTTTTTATGTAATCACGTGCGTCTAACCATTGGTTTGTATAATCGTTTTCATTCAGAAATTCGCTTAAAATTTTGGAAGAAATCATTTCGCCGCAACTTACCACCTGATCGTAAACAAAATTGTAATTGGGAGATTTGTTCCTTCTTAAAAAAGACTCGATATCATCAAAAAAAATAGAAATTTCCTTGAAAACATCGTGATTTTTTGCAAATAAACCTTCGGCGATTTTTATATGTTCATTTTTTACTTTTTCTATTTCATTTTCATAAGAGTCTTTTGCAAAATACAAAGCGACCACTTTTTCCAGCGCATTGGTGGTTTTTCCCATGGCTGATACTACCAAAAGACATTTTTCGAACTTTTGAGACTTCAAAACTTCAGTTACATTTTTTACACTTTCAGCATCTTTTACTGATGCACCGCCAAACTTAAAAACCTTCATGTAGAATGATAGAAACTATTAAAATTTTCTTTTATAAATTATAATTATTTTTCAAAAATATTAATAAATGATGAGAAAATAGTTTTGTGAAATTGGATATTTATGATATACATTATTTCTGATATAAATATCAAAGAAATTTACGAAATTTGTAGAAATCTCAAATTAATACAAATGTCAGAAAACGCTTTACAAACACTCGGGGAATTTATTATTGATAAACAGGATGATTTTCAGTATTCTACCGGGGAACTTTCCCGTCTTTTAAGTGCTATAAGATTAGCTTCTAAAGTTGTTAACCGAGATGTTAACAAAGCGGGAATTGCAGATATTGTTGGGCATGCAGGAAACACGAATATTCAGGGAGAAGATCAACAAAAGCTCGATGTTTTGGCAAATGATATTTTTATTGCTGCCCTTTCCCAACGTGAAGTGGTTTGTGGTATTGCTTCCGAAGAAAGTGATGATTTTATCGAAATAACCTGTGGTTCCAACGGACACTTAAGCAAATACGTAGTTTTGATTGATCCTTTAGATGGATCTTCCAACATTGATGTCAACGTTTCTGTAGGAACTATTTTTTCAATTTACAGAAGAATTACAGAACCTGGAACTCCCGTAGAAATGAAAGATTTCTTGCAAAAAGGCGTTAATCAAGTTGCTGCAGGTTATGTAGTTTATGGATCTTCTACGATGATTGTTTATACCACAGGAAATGGTGTTAACGGCTTTACTTTGGATCCAAGTTTGGGAACTTATTACCTTTCTCATCCTAACATGAAATTTCCGGAAAATGGAAAAATATATTCCATCAACGAAGGAAATTATATCAAATTTCCGCAAGGCGTAAAAAATTATCTGAAATATTGCCAAATGATGGAAGGAGATCGTCCTTATACTTCAAGATATATTGGTTCTTTGGTTTCAGATTTTCACCGAAATATGATAAAAGGGGGAATATATATTTATCCTTCTTACGCCAATGCTCCACATGGAAAACTTCGTTTACTTTATGAATGTAATCCTATGGCATTTTTAGCAGAACAAGCAGGCGGGAAAGCTTCTGATGGATTAACCAGAATTTTGGAAATTGAGCCTACAGAACTGCACCAAAGAGTTCCTTTTTTCTGCGGAAGCAAAAATATGGTGGAAAAAGCAGAGGAATTCATGAGAATGGATGCCATTAAAGACTAAGAATTTAAAAATATTTTTTTGAGACGCGATTTATCGCGTCTTTATAATTTTTATAAGATGAGAAAAGCAAAATATTTTCAGCATTTATTAGAGTTTAAACGCCCTGGTGGAACTTCACGCGGCATTTTGCATACCAAAGAAACTTACATTTTGGAAATTTCTGAAAATAATAAAAAAGGAATAGGAGAATGTGGAATTTTTCGGGATTTAAGTTTTGACGATGTTCCGGAATATGAAGAAAAATTGAAATGGCTTTGCGAAAACATTAACGCTGAAGAAGATTTTATAAAAGACGAACTCAAAAATTTTCCTTCTATTTGGTTTGGATATGAACAGGCGGTTTTAAATTTATATCAAAAAGAAAATATTTATTTTCCAAGTGATTTTACCGAAGGGAAAAAAAACATAAAAATTAATGGACTTATCTGGATGGGAAATGCCGATTTTATGGAAGCTCAAATTTCTGAAAAATTAGCATTAGGTTTTAATTGTCTGAAATTAAAAATTGGAGTTAACTGGAATTCAGAAAAAAAAATTCTGGAGAAATTAAGAGAAAAATTTCCTGCAAAAGAACTTGAATTAAGAGTGGATGCAAATGGCGTTTTTAGTTTTGAAGAGGCTGAAATTGTTTTGGATGAATTATCAAAACTCGAAATTCATTCTATCGAACAACCGATAAAAGCAGGAAATTTTGAAAAAATGAAAATGCTTTGTGCAAAAACTCCAACACCCATTGCTTTAGATGAAGAACTTATAGGAATTGTAAATTTTGAAGAAAAAAAGAAACTTCTTGAAACCATAAAACCTCAATTTATTATTTTAAAACCTTCTTTGGTTGGTGGTTTTTCAGGTTGTGATGAATGGATTTCTTTAGCTGAAAATTTGAAGATTGGTTGGTGGATAACATCTGCATTAGAAAGTAATATCGGACTCAATGCAATTGCACAATACACTTTTACGAAAAATAACAAAATGCCTCAAGGTTTGGGAACCGGCGCACTTTTTACTAATAATTTTGAAACCAACTTAGTTTTAAAAAATGATGAATTATGGTTTGAAAATAAATCTTAATCCTGTTTTTTGGAAAACAAAGCCGTTTTCTTTTCCCAACGCTTTTTCGTAAATTTGCGCCTCACAATTTCAAAAATGGAAGAAGAAAAAAAATCACTCAATTTTATTGAGCAAATTATAGAAGATGATCTAAAAAACGGACTGAAAAAAGAAAATTTGCGTTTTCGTTTTCCTCCGGAACCCAATGGTTATCTTCACGTGGGACATACCAAAGCTATTTGTATCAACTTTGGTTTGGGCGAAAAATATGGAGCACCCGTAAATCTGCGTTTTGATGACACCAATCCTGAAAAAGAAGAACAAGAATATGTAGATTCCATCAAAAAAGATGTGGAATGGCTGGGTTTTAAATGGGATAAAGAACTTTATGCTTCCGATTATTTTCAGCAATTGTATGATTGGGCTGTAGAAATGATAAAAGCTGGAAAAGCTTATGTTGATGAACAACCATCAGAAATTATCACTGAACAAAGAAAAAATCCAACTGAAGATGGCGTAGAATCTCCTTTCAGAAATCGCGCTGTAGAAGAATCTTTGGAACTTTTCGAAAAAATGAAAAACGGCGAGTTTGAAGAAGGTGCGATGTCGCTTCGTGCAAAAATTGACATGACTTCTCCAAATATGAACATGCGTGATCCTGTAATGTATCGAATTTTGAAAAGACCGCATCACAGAACCGGAGATAAGTGGAAAATTTATCCAATGTACGATTGGGCACATGGTGAAAGCGATTATTTAGAACAAATTTCTCACTCGTTATGTTCTTTGGAATTCGAAAATCACCGTCCGTTGTACGATTGGTATTTGGACCAGGTTTATGATTCCGAAAAAATCAGAAATAAACAACGTGAATTCGCCAGAATGAATGTTTCTTACATGATTACTTCTAAAAGAAAATTGCTTCGTTTGGTAAATGAAAATATTGTAACAGGTTGGGACGATCCAAGAATGCCGACAATTTCTGGGATGAGAAGAAGAGGATTTACCCCAAATTCAATTAGAAATTTCATTGAAAGAGTAGGCGTTGCAAAACGTGAAAATCTTATTGATATTCAACTTTTAGAATTTTTCGTTCGTGAAGATTTGAATAAAATTGCCAAAAGAATGATGGTAGTTGTTGATCCAGTGAAATTGGTGATCGAAAACTATCCTGAAAACGGAGAAGAATGGTTGGAAACCGAAAATAATCCTGAAGACGAAAATGCAGGAACTAGAAAAGTTCCTTTTTCCAAAGAAATTTATATCGAAAGAGAAGATTTTAAGGAAGAAGCTAACAATAAATTTTTTCGACTCAAATTAGGAGGAGAAGTTCGTTTGAAATCAGCCTACATCATTAAAGCAACGCGTGTTGAAAAAGATGAAAATGGGGAAATTACCACCATTTTTGCTGAATATGATGAAAAATCAAAATCAGGAAGTGGAACCGAGGAAAGTTTAAGAAAAGTAAAAGGAACTTTGCATTGGGTTTCTGCAAAACATGCAATTCCTGTGGACGTAAGAATTTATGAAAAATTGTTTACGGTAGAACAACCGGATG
Organism: Bacteroidota bacterium; assembly: GCA_023420435.1. Taxonomy (GTDB): domain Bacteria; phylum Bacteroidota; class Bacteroidia; order Flavobacteriales; family Weeksellaceae; genus JAEXBA01. The sequence goes on along the minus strand of JAEZWE010000132.1, from coordinate 2,986 downwards.
CAGAAAAAGAAACCGATTTTTTAGAATTTATTAATCCGGAATCTTTGAAAACCGTTCAAGGTTTTGCAGAACCAGCTTTAAAAGACGTTGAAGTTGGTGAACCGTTGCAGTTTCAAAGAATTGGTTATTTCACAAAAGATCAAGATTCAACCGAAGAAAAATTGGTTTTTAACAGAACCGTTACTTTAAAAGATTCCTACAAACCGGAATAAAAATTAAAAATAAACCCTTTCAGTGAAAAAATGAAAGGGTTTATTTTTTTAAATAGCGCCGTCAACAAAAAGTTGTTTTTTCATACGATCTATAATAGAGACATAATAGGCTTTTAATATCTTCGATAACACTTTCATTTTTTTACATTTTATCTATTCAAATTTAGGCAGAGGATTATTATTGAAGATTACAGCAAGTTTAAAAAAAAATTAATTTGTTGTTTACTTTGGAACAATATTTTCTCACCACTTTTTAAAAATTAAGATGCGTTTTTTTGTAATAGTTGCACTTGTATTGTTTTTTTCTTGTGAAAAAAAATCTGAAATTCAGAATTCTCAAATTATTGTCGAAGAGATCAAAAAAGATTCTGTTGCGATCCAAAATCCTGAAAACTTGACTAAAGATCAGGAAATCCAGAAATTGAATTCAGCTTTAATTTCGATGATAAAATTGAAAAATTATGATCAGATTTCAGAATTTATTCATCCGGAAAAAGGGGTGAGTTTTTCAATGTATGCTTTTACAGATCCCACAACAGTGAAAAATTTTTCAAAATCAGAATTTGAAAAATATGTAAATACCAACATCAAATTTACTTGGGGAAATCATGATGGAACCGGTGAACCTTTGGTTTTTAGCGTCAAAGATTACTTCGAAAATTGGGTTTTTAAGCGCGATTTTTCAAAGTCTCAATATTCATTCAATGAATTTCAGGGAAGCGGAAATTCTTTAAATAATTTACAGAAAGTTTATCCCCATTCTGATTTTACAGAAAATTACATTGCCGGATCAGAAAAATATGGCGGATTAGACTGGAATTCGCTGCGTTTTGTTTTCGAAAAATTTGAAGGAAAATATTATTTAATTGCCATCATTAATGATCAATGGACCGTCTGAAATTTGGAGAAAAGTTAGAGAATTTCAGATAGTTTTCGAGTGAGATTTTTCCTGGAAAATTCTTCAATATTAGAAGTTTTATTTTCCTGTTTTCCGGAATTCCAAATGGCAAACTTTTCCAAAATAAACTGTTCCAAAGTTTCTTTTTCGGTGTAAGAAAAGTGTTTTCCTGCTTGGGTTTTTTCTAAAATTTTTGCAACATCCGCATCTTTGGGTCCAAAAGAAAGGATTTGTTTTCCTGTGGCTAAATATTCAAAAATTTTCCCGGGAATAATTCCTTTAGAACTTTCGTCAGGAAAATTGGTCATCATTAAAATATCAGAATTTTGCATTTCGGAAACCGCTTTTTCGTGCGAAAGATATCCAAGATTTCTTACCGATTTACGAAGTTCTAAATTTTTGATTCGATTCAGAATTTTATCATCAATTCTTCCCACCAGCTTCAATTCAAACTTCTCTGAAAAATCAGGATTTTTAATTACTAAATTTTCTAAAACCTCCCACAAAATCTCAGGATTTCTTAGCTGTTCCAGAACTCCAATGTAACTTAATGTAAATTTGTGAAGTTGTGAAGTTGTAAAGTTGTCTGAAGGGTTTGTCGACTTCACGACTTCGCGACTCAACGACTTCACATCCTCATCAAATCCATTCGTAATACAAACCGATTTTGCACCTTTTTTTGCGAAATTTTCTGCGTCAGAATAACTTGTAGCTAAAGTAATATCTGCATTTTCGAAAACTTTTTTTTCCAATTCACGATGTTTTTTATCGGATTTTTTGGTGAGTTTCAAATGTTTGTAATAGGAAATTTCTGTCCAAGGATCACGAAAATCTGCAATCCATTTCAAATTAGGAAATTCCTTTTTTAACCCTAAACCAATAAGATGCATGGAATGTGGAGGTCCCGTTGTTACCAAAGCATCGAAATGATTATCTGAGAGATATTTTTTTAAAAATTTTATCGAAGGTTTTACCCAAAAAACTCTGGCATCAGGAATAAAAAAATTTCCCCGAACCCAAATGGAAAGCTTAGATTTCCAACTTTGATTTTCCCCCACATCAAATTGTCCGCCTTTAAATTTTTTATTGCTTTTGTTCAGTTTTTCAGCAATTTGATAGGGTTCCCAAATTTTTGTTCTTACGATTTCTAAATTTTCGGGAACTTCTTTTAAAAGCGATTCGTCCAACAATGGATAACTTGGATTTTCGGGCGTGTAAATCACCGGTTTCCAACCAAAATCCGGAAAATATTTTACAAATTTTAACCAACGTTGTACGCCTGGTCCACCAGCTGGAGGCCAATAATAAGTGATGATGAGAATTTTTTTTTCAGAATTCATAATTTTGGAAAAACAAAATCGGTTTATTCTTGCTGAATTTCCATTTTTTTGTTTCGGTACATCCACCAAATTCCAAACGCAGAAAGCAGCAAAAACAATCCAAAAGCAATCATTGAGATAATTTTTCCTTTTTGGATAACTTCCGGTTGGAAAATCATTTTCACTTGATGTTTTCCGGCTGGTATATGTACTGCTCTTAACAAATAATCAGCTTTTATGTAAGGAACTTCTTTTTCGTCCACAAAAACTTTCCAACCTTTTGGATAATAAATTTCCGAAAAAACGGCAAGTTGGGGCGTTTTGGTTTCTGCATCAAATTCCAATTCGTCCGCTTTGTATTTTTTTAATTTCAAAAATGCGGTGCTGTCTGCAATCATTTGTTTCCCATTGAAATACGATTTATCAGATGCTGCAATAACGGCTGTTTTTTTAGAATCTATTTCTCCAATGGCTTTTATTTCTTCGTTGGGAGAATTTACAAATTTTACTTCCGAAACAAACCAGGCATTTCCGTTGGCATAAGGATTGGGTGTAGG
>JAEZWE010000080.1 GCA_023420435.1 Bacteroidota bacterium | reverse complement strand
TTTTTTTACTTCGTTTCCTGAAACAGGAGAGAAGGTTTTTCCGATTCGGGCAAAAAGCAACTTCAAATAATCATAAATTTCTGTGGAAGTTCCTACCGTAGATCGCGGATTGGAGGAAATTACTTTTTGTTGAATGGCAATAGAAGGTGCCAAACCTTTGATGTCATCTACTTTTGGTTTTTCCAATTTTCCCAAAAACTGACGCGCATAAGAACTGAGACTTTCTACATAACGCCGTTGTCCTTCTGCATAAATGGTGTCGAAAGCCAACGAAGATTTTCCTGAACCTGAAACCCCTGTAATCACCACTAATATATTTTTCGGAATGAGTACATCGATGTTTTTCAGATTGTTAAGGTGTGCGTTTTTAACGAAAATCTGTTTTTTAATATCTATTTCTGTTGTTGTAGCCATGGTAAAATTAAGACCAACAAAAGTACGAAAATTTGAGGTTTTAATCGGAATTACATATGGATTTTCAAAATATGACAAATGTTATGTTTAATATAATAATTTTGATTTTTATACTTTTTATATTTGGCGCTGTTTTAATTCAAAAAAAAAAAAAATGAAAAGGATTTTTTGTGGAATTTCCATTGTTACCGCACTTTTTAGCTATGCCCAAGAAAAAGAAAGCGCTATTGGAAAAGTAATTATTTATGACAAAATTTTGCAAATTCCTTACAAAGATGTCAATGGAAATGTATTGGTAATTTCTAAAATTGAAATTGAAAAATCTTCAGCAAGAAGTATCGATGAATTATTACAGCAAGTTTCCGGAATGGATGTTAGAAGGAGAGGCTCCAATGGTGTACAAAGTGATGTGAGTTTTAGAGGCGGAAATTTTGAACAGGTAATGATTTTGATTAACGGAATTAGAATGAATGATTCGCAAACTGGACATAATTCAATGAATATTCCTGTAGATTTATCGAATATCGAAAGAATAGAAATTGTAAAAGGTGCTGCAGCAAGACGTTTCGGGAATAATGCTTATAGCGGAGTTATTAATATTGTAACCAAAACTTCAGCGGAAGAAAACGTTCGTGTTTCTGCAGAAGGTGGAGATTTTGCAACATATCGTTTAGGATTGTCCTCCCATTTTGGAACCGAAAAAATTTCACATAATTTATCTATAAATTCTGGAGAATCAGAAGGTTACAGACACAACACCGATTATAAAATCCGAAATATTTTTTATCAAAATTCAGCCAACATCAAAAATGGAAAAATTGGTTTTCAGGCAGGATTTTTAGAGAAAAAATTCGGAGCTAACGGTTTCTATGCTTCTCCTTTAGCTACGGAACAATATGAGGAAACGCAAGCTTCCATTGTATCCGTAAATCATCAGCAAAAATTTGGAAAATTTGGCTTGAACTCTAATATTTACTGGAGAAGAGGGCAGGACATGTATGTTTACAACCGACAAAATCCATCACTTTACCGAAATATGCATATCGGAAATAATGTGGGTGGAGAAATTAATTCAAGCTATCAATCCGCCGTAGGAACCACAGGTTTTGGTGTTGAAATGAGGAAAGAATTTTTGGCTTCCAGTAATTTGGGAGACCGAAACCGATTTTTAGCGCAACTTTTTCTGGAACATCATTTTTCATTTTTACAGAACAGATTGGAAATTTCTCCGGGAATTTCTTGGGCTAATTATTCAAATGCAGGAAACTTTTTTTATCCTGGAATTGATGCAGGATTTAAGATTAATGAAAATCACAAAATTTTTGGAAATGCGGCTAAAGTAAACCGAATTCCCACTTTTACCGATTTGTATTATGTAAGCAAAACAGAGCAAGGAAATCCGAATTTGAAACCTGAAAGTGCGGTTTCCTATGAATTGGGTTATCGTTTCAATAAAAAATCAACCACTTTTAAAGCCAGTTATTTTGGTCGAGAAACAGATAATGCAATTGATTGGACAAAACCAAATGCCAGCGCAATTTGGATGGCTGAAAATATCGGAAGCATTTCAACCAAAGGTTTTGAAACAGAAGTTTCTCAAAAATTTTTGAAAAATATTTTCAAAGTAGATGCTGCTTATACGTATATTGATAATCAATTCACGAAAACGCAGAATTTTTCACGCTATGCTTTGGACAATTTAAAGCATCAGTTTACGGCAAAACTGCAAACCCAAATTTGGAAATTCACTCATGAATTAGCGTATCGATACAACGAAAGAGTGAATTTGGGAAGTTTCAATATTTTAGATACCAAACTAAATTTTCAGCATAAAAATTTGAATATTTATACCCTGATAAACAACCTTACTAACACAAAATATTCCGAAACATTTGGAGTTCCCATGCCAGGAAGATGGTTTCATTTGGGCTTTACTTATGATATAAAATATTAAAATTTAATCTGCAGAAACCAACATTTTTTCAACAGCAAGATGACTTAGTGTTTGCGAAATACCCGCAATTTCTACGGTAAAAGAATGATCAAAATTTTCAATTTTTAGAATTTTGATTTCGCTTCCGAGTTCAATATTTTTAGAGGTTAGATAATTCAAAAACTCGTGATCGGAATAGGTTACGGCTTTAAAAGTGACATCGTCTGATACTTTACACTGACTGAGTTTTTTCAAATTTTGGGAAAAAATATGGCCATCCTTGTCAGGAATTGGTTCACCATGAGGATCAATTTTGGGGTAATTGAGAATTTCATCCATTTTATCAAAAAAAAGGTTAGAATGGATGTGTTCCAGTTGTTCAGCAATTTCGTGAACATTTTCCCAGCCAAAATTCATTTTTTCCACCAAAAACATTTCTGTAAGACGATGTTTTCTAACCACTAAAGCCGCTTCTTTAAGTCCTTTTTCTGTAATAATAACCGGTTTATAACTTTCAAAAATTACCCATTTTTTTTCTGAGAATTTTTTCATCATGTTGTTTACTGTGGGCATTTTCACATTCAAAAATTTACTCAGCTCGTTAATGGTGGTGGTATTTTCGCTACTACAAAGATGAAAAAGTGCTTTTAAATAATTTTCTTCGGTATGGGTATTTTTCAAAATGTTAGACTGTTTATTTTACAAATCTAATAAATTAAAAACCAAACCTAAAAAAAGCAGTGATAAAACTGCTTTTTTTAGAATTTATTTTGGAAATTTCTTATCAAAACTTTCACAATTTACGGCAGATAATTGA
>JAEZWE010000093.1 GCA_023420435.1 Bacteroidota bacterium | reverse complement strand
TTGTTAAGGGTTACACTTGATCCTAAATTTAGATTTCCTCCGACATTCAAATTTCCGGAAGTCAGGTTAATTGGTGAAGAAATGGTTAAATTGTTTGCAAAAGCATTTCCGGTAATTTGTGGTGTTTGTGATGCTGGTATGGTTACATCATCATAATTTAATGGTGTATTTTTCGCCGTCCAGTTATTAGGATTTCCCCAGTTATTGTCGCCGTATGTATTCGTAAATGTGAAATTCGGATCGAATCTCCACAATGACGTATTCAATCCGAAATAGCTTGTAAAACCATGCAGGACACTGTTTAATAGCACAAAATTAGTAGCAAAATTATACGAATTGGTAGTTGCCAAAGTTGTGTCATCGCTGCCTGCACTTCTCCATGGCGTGTAATAATAAGAGGAGTACGAAGGCTTATTGGCAATCCATAAAGTACCGTTCAGAACCTGTCCGAATGTTGAGTTATAAAATCTTTTGGTAATTATTTTCTTAGTAAAATCAGGCAGGGAATAGGAAAACGAGTCGTATAGGTTGGTATCGCTGGACTTCCTTATAAAAAAAACATTTTTGTCATCATAGTAAAAACCATCTGCACTGTATGTTGTACCAGTGTAAAGTGGAATTAAAGCAGAGGTATAACCATCAGTTGCGAAGACATTATTGTTTGCACTTCCTATAAACATATAATCCGTTGTTTTGTGAAATGAGAAAGAATCCAGATAACTCTGTCCGTCATTACTCCCATTCAGATTCACAAAAACACCGGTTCCGGCAGTAGTTCCGTCGGATTTAAATACCTCCCGCTGTGTGTATCCTGAATTTGTACCAAAGTCTTTCTTTGCGAGAAAGTACATATTTCCTTTGAAAACAGTGCCCATCCTTGTAATCTCAGAAAAACTCGCAATGATGGAGGGATTACCGCCATTCAGCTTATACAGTTTATTTTTAACCAAATTGCTGGATACATCCTGACCGAGAAAATAGTAATCACCATTGTAAATAAGTCCCATATCAAAATACTCGTCGGACATCTGATTATCGAACGGATAATGTACTGCTGTTGCCGCCTGCATGGTTCCGGATGCTGTTCCGTCAGATTTCCATAAATACATTGTAGTATTGGCTCCGTTTCCATCGGCACTTCTCCAGAAATAGAAAATATTGCCAAGATGTGAAGGCTGATGAGGTCTGTTGAAATTATTGATGGTGGCTGTATGAGATAGTCCCCCAATATGCGCCCTGGAATTTGTGGAAACTTTTACGGTATTGGCCGCAGTACCGTCACTGAACCACACCTCATCAAACAAATTATTGTTTGCCATGTAATTTATTTTGATATAAATTCCGTTACCCGCCGGTTTATAACTATTCACAATCATTGAAGTGGAGCCCGCGGGAAAGGGAATATTTTTTACTACCTGTGTCCCTGCAACAGTTCCGTCTGTTACCATAATATTAATAGTGTTGTCTGCCGCAGGCTTATGATAAAAAATCTTATTGTTCCAAACGTTGTAATTATTAATAGGTGCGAACATGTCCTGCGTTAAAGTGCCGGTAAGATCCATTATTTTTGTAAACTGTGCATTAACACAAATAGCTAGGAGAACTGCTAAAAAATATATCTTTTTCATTTTTAAATGTTTTTAATTATGAGGATAAAATAAAAAGCCGGAATTCATCCGGCTTATTTTTTTCTGTTTTAGTTTACCGGAATATTGGTAAAGGTTCCATAAACACTCGTTATGGTTCCGCTTGCATAAAAGGCTTCGAAACTTCCGGAGGCTTTTCCGTTGGCATTAGCAGTTATCACTACTTTCCCACTGGTAGGATTTCCTGTAGCTCCATTAAAATAAAAAGCATTGTTCGTTCCTAAATTATACGTTCCCGGTGTTACACCAGTAAGGTTAATTTCGAAAACAGTTCCTGTAGACGAAGTGGCGCCTGCAAATGCAAAAATAGATTTGTATTGCGTTCTGACTTCTGCTGAACCGGCAGTTTTTTCTGTTGCTGTTGCACTGTTTTCACGCCATTTAAATCCATCTCCAGAACTTGGATTGTTGGGGTTAGAACTGTCATCAGAGCATGAAAAAATAACTGTAGAAATAAGCATTACTAATAATACTTTGAAAAAATTTTTCATAATGTTTTGTTTTAAGTTGTTAAGTGTGGTAAAGGTATTTTGATCTGTTTTTTTTTGAATACCGTGAATTGGGTATTTTTACCAAATTTCATGAATATTGAAATTTTCTGAAATACTCTGTTTTACGTATTATCAAAAAAAAAGACCAGAAAATTCTGGCCTAAAAAATATATAGAGTATTGTATTTAATAAGTGATTACTCTGGTTGTTGTGTTTGATCCTTTCGTTTCCACCATCTTGGTTGGGTAACCATCATTATTGTATTCATAGGTATAGGTAGCATTCATACTTCCTTGGTTAAAAGTTAATCTGTTATTGGCATCTGCTTGGATCAAATCCCAGAAAAGTCCTTCCAAGTTGAAAATTTTGCTAAGTCCTGTAATGTTTTTATGAATATTACTTTTGGCATCAAAAGTTGCAGTCTCTGTAGAAACTACGTTACCATTGTTATCTAAAAAATCTGTTTTTGTAATGTTCCCTGAACTCAACGTATATTTTTTGGTAGAATTATAGCCTCCAGTTGTTACTTCTGTTACGGTTCCATCTGCATTGTATGTATAATTACGGACCGTGGAATTACTGTTGTAAACAGATGTAACTTTTGAAAGTTTGTCATTCGCATATTCAAATGTACTTACGGTGTAAGGCGTAAAATTTGGTCCGGCAAAAACTTCAAGTTTGGTAATATTATCTCCAGTGTACGTAAATTTACCTCTACTTACATCCGGCTGCGGACTGATGTTGATTTCTTTAATTTTATTGCCGTCATAAGTATACGTAACGGTAGACATTGGCCATCCTTGCGAATAGCTTCTTTCAATTTTTTTAGGAACCATACCTCCTGAAGGCTGGCTTGGATCCGGATCTGGATCTGTTGAACAAGAAGTTACCGCTGCTGTACTAAAAAGCATTAATGCGGAAAACAGTAGATTTTTCATAATAAAACAATTAGGGATTATTATATTGTAAAATTAACATTGTGCATATTAGGGTTAATACCCTGAATTGGGTATTTTCTGTAAATTTGATAAGAATGTTCATTCATGGAAATAAGTAAATTAACGTATATTGAAAGGGAAATGACCGGAAAAAATTCCGGTCACTCCCTAAAAACTAATAATGAAAACATTATTTGAGTTCTTTTTCGATTTCAATATGAAATTAAATAATCACCTTTAGAAATCTACTTTATTATTATTTACCTGTGTTTTCCGCCATTAATTTTTGTGTTGCCATAAGGTTTTGCGCCATTTGACTGTTATATTGCAATTCAGATTTTAAAGCAGAAACTGCATTTTTAATATACATTAAAGATTTTAGTCCTTTAATAGCTTTTAATGGTCCTGCACTTTTTATTTCTCCCGGTAAATCCACCAAAGATTTTGCAGTACTGATGATATCGCCACTCATTTGTGTTAACATAGAAACCAAAGTATTCATTTGTTGTTGATCTACCACAGTTGCTGTAGCTTTTGTACCATCCATGTTATTACCTGTAACTCCACTGTACATACTTGTTAATGCTGCTCTGTTATCGTGAACTTTAGAAATCATTTTCCCTAACATTGCCGCAATTTTGTCAACAGATTCAATTCCTGAATCTTTAGGAACATTGGCGTCTTCCATTTTCGATACTTTCTTTTGATAATCATCAGAAGTACTTAGAGCAATAAG
>JAEZWE010000209.1 GCA_023420435.1 Bacteroidota bacterium | reverse complement strand
ACCGTAAAAGGAATTGAAGCAGCAAAAGCAGCGTCGAAAAAAGACGAAGCTAAAAGCTTAAAAAAATCTTTAAAGCAAATGAATAAAGATTTAGAATCTTTGAATAAAGAACTAAAAACTTTAGGTTAATCCCCTAACAGAAATATATAAACGTTTCACTGAAAAGTGGAGCGTTTTTTTTATTTTTATATAAAATTTCAAAAATGGATAAAAATTTCTCGGACGATTTCCTTGCCAAAGGAAATTTAAAAATAAAATCTACTGAAACTAAATATAAAGGGAAACTTACGAAAGAAGAAGGCGCCAAAATCATCATTCAAGAAAAGGAAAAACTTCGGGAATTGCAGGAAAAACTTTATGCTGACGGAAGCCAATCTCTTTTGGTCGTTCTTCAGGCTATGGATGCCGCAGGAAAAGACAGCTTAATTGAACATGTTTTTGGAGGAGTAAATCCACAAGGTTGCAGTGTGACAAGTTTTAAAACACCTAGCTCACGAGAATATTCTCATGATTTTTTATGGAGACATTATTTAGCATTACCTCAAAAAGGAATGATCGGAATTTTCAACCGTTCGCATTACGAAAGTGTGTTGGTCTGCAAAGTGCATCCTGAATATAATTTAAGCGAAAAAACTTGGGATTCCGTAGAAGATTTTGATGAAAAATTTTGGAAAAACCGCTACGAAAGCATCCGAAATTTTGAGAAACATCTTTCTCAAAACGGAACTACCATCGTTAAAATATTTTTAAATGTTTCTAAAGAAGAACAAAAGAAAAGGTTTTTAGACCGCATCAACGAACAGGAAAAAAATTGGAAATTTTCTTCAGGAGACCTTTCGGAAAGAGCTTTGTTTGATGAATACATGAAATGTTACGAAGAGGCCATCAACAAAACCTCAAAAAATGAAGCACCTTGGTATGTGATTCCGGCTGATAATAAATGGTTTGCAAGATTGGCAGCCATACAAATAATCATCGATACTTTAGAAAAAATGGATTTGAAATTTCCAGAACTTTCAAAAGAAGACAAACTGGGTTTAGAAGAAGCGAAAAAACAATTGGAAAGTGAGTAAAAATTAGAAAGAAAGATGGAAGTTTGCAACAGCGAAACTATGCTTCCCGCTTCAAACGTGTTTCTTACAGCCTAAAAAAAATCACGAGAAAACCTATAAGCCGGATTCTGTACTCAAATAAAAATGAGCGCCTGTTATTTATCTACATTTTACATTACTGCAAAATTTTAGCTGATTACCCCTCGGTTTTCAGGACGAGCAATCCCTATTTTCATTGCTGAAAAACACCGATATACTTATCATTGCACCACATAGAGTTTACCTGGTTTCACTACAGCCGAACTGTACTTGCTTTCTGTTGCACTGGTCCTATCTTCACAGATGACGGATGTTATCCGCTATGTTGCTCTTTGGTGTCCGGACTTTCCTACCCTCAAAAAAATGAGCATCAACAAGCCGGTTTTCTCGTGGCTGCAAAGGTACATTTTTAATTTTTTTGATTTTGCGAAAAAAATATTTAAAAAACTAAAATCACTTTTGATAGAACCTCAAAATATTTATACTTTATTATTATCTTCGTTTCCTGAAAATATAAAAATTGGCTTCCAAAGAAAAAGAATTTTCGCAATTGGTGAAAGATAATCAAGGACTGATTATCAAAGTTTCCCGTCTTTACACCAATACTTTGGAAGATGAACAAGATCTTTTTCAGGAAATTGTGTTACAATTGTGGCGAAGTTACGACACATTTAAAGGCGATTCAAAAATATCAACTTGGATGTACAGAGTTGCTTTGAATACCGCCATTACTTTATTTCGAAAAAAAACAAAATCACCACAAACTGATGAACTGATGGATTTCCACTACAAGGATTTTGTAGAGGATGATGATGAAAAACAAATGCAAATTTCGTTATTGTATAAAGTCATAAAAATGTTGCCCAAGGTTGAAAGAGCTATCGTAATGATGTATTTGGATGATTTGCCATACCGTGATATTGCAGAAAACCTTGGAATTACCGAAGTAAATGCGCGAGTAAAAATGAATCGTTTGAAAAAAACTTTAAAAGAACTGATGCAAAAACATGCCTGATTTCGATATAGATAGCCTCAAAAAAACTTGGCAAGAAACCGCTGTAAAGCCAAAGTATGACAGTTCCGAAATTTTGGAAATGCTAAACCATAAATCCCGAAATTATGTAAAATATATTTTCTGGATTAGTGTTATTGAATTTCTTATTTTCTTTGGAATTACTGCTTATTATCTTATTAAAGGAGATGAAGGAAGCAGCTTTATTCGGATTTTAGAAAAAGTAGGTGTTAAAAGAACCTTTGAGCTCGAAAAAGATTTCGAACATCTTTATTTTGGTCTAAAAATGTTGAGTTTGTTTGTTACTGCGCTTTTTGTCGTTCTATTTTACAAAAATTACCGTAAAATACATGTGGAGTCCAATTTGAAAAAATTCATTCTACAAATTGTAAGATTCAGAAAAACTGTGAATGCTTTTATTTTCACCAATATTGCGCTCCTTGCTATTTTTGTCTCTATTTTGACGCTTTTTATCTTCCAAACACTTTCCTCACAGGAAATCCATTTGAACAATCCTACTTTAATGGGCTTTGCTACAGGAATTGTGATTTCTTTACTTTTAAGCATTGGTCTTATATGGCTTTATTATAGGGTAGTTTACGGAATTTTAGTCAACCGTTTAGGAAAAAATTTAAAGCAATTGGAAGAAATTGAATCGGCGAAAGAATAAGCTTTTAAAAATCATAATAAATAAAAAATCCGGAAAAATTTTCCGGATCTTTTTTTATAATTCTTTTCTCAGTCTTGCTACGGGAATATTGAGTTGTTCCCGATATTTAGCAATGGTTCTGCGAGCGATATTGTAGCCTTTTTCTTTTAGAATTCCCACCAAAGCATCGTCTGTATAAGGTTTTCTCTTATTTTCCTTATCAATCGCTTCCTGTAAATGCTGTTTTATTTCTTTTGTGGAAACTTCCTCTCCATCATCATTGGTGAGTGAATCTGAAAATAAATCTTTTAGCAAAACAATTCCGTTAGGCGTATCAGCATATTTGCTTTTTACCACTCTGGAAATCGTAGAAATATCAAAACCCGTAATATCCGCAACATCTTTTAAAATCATTGGTTTCAAAGATTTGTCATCTCCGGTTAAGAAATATTCTTTTTGCAATTTTACAATGGCAGTAATCGTTTGCAAAAGTGTATTTTGTCGCTGATTAATCGCATCAATATACCATTTTGCCGCATCTAATTTCTGTTTGATAAATAAGGCAGCCTGTTTGTGTTCTGCAGAATTTTTATCGTGAGAATAGGTGGTTAAAATATCTTTATATTCTTCTGAAACCCTTAATGTGGGTGCATTTTTGCTATTCAACATCGGAATTACTTGTCCATCTTTTACTTGGATGGCAAAATCCGGAATTATTTCCTGATTGATGGTAATTGTTTGTGTATCGAAATTTCCGCCTACTTTTGGCGACAAACGGGAAATCTCATCCAAAGCATCTTTCAAATCTTCCTCATCCACATCATATTTCTGCATAATTTTGTTGTAATGCTTGTTGGTTAAAGCATCAAACTGATGACGTAAAATATTAGCTGCTAACGAAATCGCTTTGTTAGAGGTTACTTTTTTCTCGATTTGAAGCAAAAGACATTCCTGCAAACCACGAGCTCCAACTCCGGCAGGATCTAATTTTTGAACATAATTTTCAAGAATTTCTTCCACTTTTTCTTTGGTGGTATAAATCCCTTGCGAGAAAGCCAAATCATCAACTAAGGATTTGGTTTCACGACGCAAATAACCGTCTGTATCAAGGTTTCCTATGATATATTCAGCAATTTTTTTATCTTCTTCATCTATGGAAATCAAATTTATTTGTTCCAAAAGATATTCGTATAAAGACTGTCCTTCTGTTAAAAGTGATTGGTTGTCGAACTCTTCATCATCAGCGGAATAATTACTGGAAGCCGTTTTATAAGAAGGCTCATCATCAAAAATATATTCATTTACATCAAAATCGGTATCTATACTTTCATTGCCCTCATCTTCGTAATTATTATCCAGATCTTCATAATTATCTTCCTGATTTTCCTCAGTAGCTCGTTCTAAAGCGGGATTTTCTTCCAATTCACGCTCCAGTTCTTCTTCAAATTCAAGCGTATGAAGCTGAATCAGTTTCATCAATTGAATTTGTTGTGGGGCAAGCTTTTGCCCAAGTTTCATTTGGAGGTGTTGTTTCAGCATACTCTTTTCTCTAATCTACAGCAAAAATAAATGAATTGCTTTGCTGTTGATTATAAATTTAGATAAAAAAATTATAAAATTTTGTTAAAACTCTGCATTTTTCGGCGTTCTTGGGAAAGGAATTACATCCCGAATGTTCGTCATACCCGTTACAAAAAGCACTAATCTTTCCAAACCAAGTCCAAATCCCGCATGTGGAACAGAGCCAAATTTTCTGGTATCAAGATACCACCAAAGTTCGTGCTCATCAACGTGCATTTCCTGCATTTTTTGTTTCAGAACATCAATTCTTTCTTCCCTTTGTGATCCTCCGATAATTTCACCAATTCCTGGAAACAAAACATCCATTGCAGCTACAGTTTTGTTATCCTCGTTCAAACGCATGTAAAACGCTTTAATTTCCTTAGGATAATCGAATAAAACCACTGGTGATTCGAAGTGTTTTTCTACTAAAAATCTTTCGTGTTCGCTTTGTAAATCGGTTCCCCAACTTTCTATCGGAAACTGGAATTTTCCTTTTTTATTTTCTTTGGAATTCATCAAAATTTCAATGGCTTCAGTATAAGAAACTCTTTTGAAACGTTTTTTGAGGACATTTTCCAATTTTTCAATTAAACCTTCTTTAGCCCGGTCTTTTTCAGGTTTGGATTTCTGTTCTTCCGCAAAACGCTTGTCCAAGAAAGCTAAATCTACTTTGCAGTTTTCTAAAACATAACCAATGACGTATTTCAAGAAATTTTCAGCTAAATCGATGTTATCTTCCAAATTATTGAAAGCAACTTCCGGTTCTACCATCCAAAATTCCGCTAAATGTCTTGTTGTATTTGAATTTTCAGCACGGAAAGTGGGTCCGAAAGTGTACACTCTTCCCAATCCCATTGCTGCGGTTTCTGCTTCTAACTGTCCGGAAACCGTCAAATTGGTTTTCTTTCCGAAAAAATCTTCAGCAAAATCGATTTCACCGTTTTCTGTTCTTGGAATTTCATTTAAATCGAAATTCGTAACGCCAAACATTTCTCCGGCTCCTTCTGCATCTGCTCCTGTAATAATCGGCGTATTGATGTAGAAAAATTCGTTTTGATGGTAAAATTGATGAATGGCAAAACTCACCGCACTTCTTACTCTGAAAACTGCACCAAAAAGATTCGTTCTAAATCTTAAATGCGCTTGATCGCGCAAAACTTCAAGAGAATGTTTCTTCGGTTGAAGAACAGTCTTCTCCATTTCTTCCGCAAAATTATCCCCTAAAATTTTGATTTTTTTCGCTAGAATTTCAATGCTTTGTCCAGCTCCTTGACTTTCCACAACTTCGCCCGTAATTTTAAGTGAAGTGGCGGTTTTAATATTTTTGATGGTTTCTTCATCAAACTGCTCAAAATCTATTACAATTTGCAAATTTTCTATGGTAGAACCGTCGTTTAAGGCAATAAATCGATTGGAGCGAAACGCTCTAACCCAACCTTGAACGGTGATATCGTGATGAAGAATTTTTTTGTAATCTGTTAATAATTTTTTGATGGTCTTTCTTTCCATTTCCTATATCTGATAAGGCGCAAATTTACGGATTTTTAGTGTAATTTTCGTTTGATTTTTGAACCAAAAAGAAAGGATTTCAAAATATTGAAATCCTTATTTTATTATTCGTCATTTACATGAGGTTTTAGAAAAACATCCAATAAACCATCAGGAAGTTCCATTTTTATGAATTTATTTTCACGATTTACTTCCAAAATCCAATCTTTTATTACGGGAATGATGACTTCTTTATTTTCTAAATTAAGTACGAAATAATGTTGTGGCGCATTATCATTTACTTCTTTAATTATACCGGCAGAATTTCCCAGAGAATCTTCAATTTCAAAACCAATGATTTCATGATAATAAAATTGATTTCCTTTAAGTTCCGGAAGTGTGGAAAGTGGTAAGAAAACATTTTTATTGACCGTTTGTTCCGCCATGTGAAGCGTGGCATTTTTAAACGAAATAATTTTAGAATTATCTTTGCTCCATTGTTGTTTTTCCACAAAAAAAGGAACCAAAAGACCGTTAATTTCGATGAAAATTCCCTCCAATTTATTATAAAAATCTGGTTGATCGGTATCCAATTTCAGAATGACATTTCCAGCCAAACCGTGGGTTCTGGTGATTTTGCCTAAATAGTAGCAGTCCTTTTTATTCATAATGCAAAGATATAGTTCTTAAAATAAAAAAGACGCCCAAATTGGACGTCTTATATCTTTCATTAAGAAATTTTGAATTAAGCTTGTGCTTCTTCCGTTCCTTCTGCTTCAGCAGCAGGAGTTTCTTCTGTAGTTTCTGCCACAACTTCTTCAGCAGGAGCGTTTGCTGCTTCTTCAGCGGCTTTAGCTTCAGCAAGAAGAGCATTCTGAGCATCAATTCTTTCCTGATTTTTCTTAGTTTCAGCATCCAAAGCTGCTTTTTTAGCGTCTGCTTTAGCAGTTGCCAAACCTTCTACTTTACCAGCTACAGCTTTCTCTTTACCTTCTAACCAAGCGTTGAATCTTTTTTCAGCTTCAGCTTCGTCGAAAGCACCTTTAGCAACACCACCTTGAAGGTGTTTTTTGTACAATGCACCTTTGTAAGAAAGGATCGCTCTTGCAGTGTCGGTTGGT
>JAEZWE010000179.1 GCA_023420435.1 Bacteroidota bacterium | reverse complement strand
CCAAAAATGTCTTTCAGTCCTTTTACGTTTTCAATTAAACGGTTTTGGTAATTCAAAGAAGCAGGTATAATATGGTTTCTGGCAATATCAGAAAGAACTTTTGCTTCAATGTCGATATTTGCAGAATATTTTTCCAGCTTTATTTCATTTCTCGCTTCAAATTCACGATGATTGTAAATTCCTAAATCTTCGTAAAGTTCTACAAATTTTTTATCTAATTCTTGTTTTAAAGCTTCTGGTGTTGTTTTTAAATTATTTAAACCACGTTTTGTAGCTTCTTTTGCCCAATCTTCGGAATAACCATCTCCTTCAAACATAATTTTTTTACATTCTTTGATGTATTCTCTCAGAATATTGAAAATTGCTTCATCTTTTTTCAAATTTTTCTTTTCGATAAGCGCATCAACTTCTTTTTTGAAAACTTTTAACTGTTTTGCAACCATAGCATTTAATGCAGTCATCGGTTCCGCACAATTTGCCGAAGATCCTACAGCACGGAACTCGAATTTATTTCCTGTAAATGCAAACGGAGAAGTTCTGTTTCTGTCGGTGTTATCTAATAAAATTTCAGGAATTTTGCCAACCACATTTAGTTTCAGTTCTGTTTTTTCTTCCGGGGAAAGTTTTCCGTCTGTTACTTTTTCTAATTCTTCCAATACCGAAAACAACTGACTTCCGATAAAAGCAGAAATAATTGCTGGCGGAGCTTCATTAGCGCCTAATCTGTGATCGTTGCTTGCGGATGCAATACTGGCTCTTAATAAATCTGAATAATCATGAACCGCCTTTAAAGTATTTACAAAAAACGTTAAAAACTGAAGGTTTTTCTTTGGATTTTTTCCTGGACTCAACAAATTTTCACCGGTATCAGTAGCTAAACTCCAGTTGTTATGTTTCCCGCTGCCATTAACGCCTGCAAATGGTTTTTCATGAAACAAAATATGAAAATGGTGTTTGTGCGCAACTCTTGCCATAATATCCATTAATAACGAGTTGTGATCCACAGCCACATTCGTTTCTTCAAACATGGGAGCCAGCTCAAACTGGTTAGGAGCCACTTCATTATGTCTTGTAGTGACAGGAATTCCCAATTTCATACATTCAATTTCCAATTCTTTCATGAAATTCATTACTCTTGTAGGAATGGAGCCAAAATAATGGTCGTCCAATTGCTGCCCTTTTGCCGGAGAATGACCTAAAAGCGTTCTTCCTGTAAAAATTAAATCAGGTCTGGACTGATAAAGTGCCGTATCAATCAGGAAATATTCCTGTTCCCAACCTAAAGTAGGAACAACTTTGGAGACATTTTTATCAAAATAAGATTTGCACACATCTGTTGCTGCTTCATCTACAGCGTGTAATGCTCTTAATAAAGGGGTTTTATAATCTAAAGTTTCGCCTGTGTACGAAATAAATATGGAAGGAATACAAAGTGTGGTTCCTATAATAAAAGCAGGTGAAGTTGGATCCCAAGCTGTATAGCCTCTAGCTTCAAAAGTATTTCTGATTCCTCCATTTGGGAAAGAAGAAGCGTCAGGTTCTTGTTGAATTAGCATTCCTCCATTAAATCTTTCAATGGCACGATCGCTTTCAAAAGGAGTGAAAAATGAATCGTGTTTTTCAGCTGTAGAACCTGTTAAAGGTTGAAACCAATGAGTGTAATGTGTAGCACCTTTGGATAAAGCCCAATCTTTCATAGCCACTGCGATTTGGTCTGCGATATTTCTCGGAGTTTTTGTGCCTTTTTTAATGGCATCTTGAATAGAGGTAAAAGCTTCTTTTGTAAGATAAGCTCTCATAGTTTCTTCAGAGAATACATTTTCGCAGAATAATTCTGAAAGTTTTTTGGGAACTTCTACTGAATTGTCTTTTCTGTAATTTCTAAAAGGTAACTCAGAAAGCGCTTTAAATCGTAATGTTGACATTGTTTATTAATTTATTGGGGCAAATTTACAAAAAAATATAAAATAGATTAATTTAACCCTAAAAATTTAGGGGGTTAAGTTTTAAAATTTTAAAAGAAAGGTATAATAAATTTCTTAAATGATGTAAATATAAATATTGATAAGATAATGAAATTTGTTAAAAAATTACTGTGAATTTGCGAACCAGTGAGCCTTTCTGGCTTGTTAAAAATGGAATCATCCATTCTTATGCCTCATTGAAAGAGGATGTATCCACTGATATATTAATTGTAGGTGGTGGAATAACCGGAAGTCTTATAGCACATCAACTAATAAAAGACGGATTGCATGTACTTTTGATTGACAGGAGAGATATTGGAAGTGGAAGTACCTCTGCAACCACTTCTATGTTACAATATGAAATCGATATCCCTCTTTATAAATTGTCTGAAATGATAGGAAAAGAAGCTGCAGAAAAAGCCTATTGGTCTTGTTCAGATGCAATTGATAAACTTGAAAAAGTAACCCAAGAAATCCATTCCAATGCCGGTTTTGAAAAGAAGAAGTCTCTTTATTTTGCTGCATATAAAAAAGATGTAGCCTGGATGGAAGAGGAATTTGAGGCTCGAAAATCTGCAGGATTTCCTGTAAAATGGATGAATGCAGAAGCTATAGAAAATAAATTTGGAATTAAGAACAGTTGGGGCGGAATTCTTTCTAACCAAGGAGGAAGGGTGGATGCTTTTAAATTAACGCATGAACTACTTCAGCACAATCAAAAAAAAGGATTGAAAATTTATGATAAAACAGAGCTTGTTGAGGTTGTCTATGAAAAGAACAAAGTAAAATGCAAAACCAATTTTGGAAATTTTATCAAAGCAAAAAAAATAATTTATTGCAATGGATATGAAAGCACAGAGATGATTAAAGATCATTTTGTAAAATTAATTTCAACGTATGCCATTATTGGAGAACAGGAAGAGGATGATATCAGCAACCTGGATAAAATTTTAGTGTGGAATTCCACCGATCCTTATTTATATCTGAGAACTACAGAAGATAACAGGCTGTTAATTGGTGGAGAAGATGAAGATTTTGTGAATGCCAAAAAGCGGGATCAACTCATTTCAAAAAAAACAAAAATCCTGGAAAACAAAATAAAAAAAATCCTTCCAAAGGTGGACTTCAGAACCGATTTTTCGTGGGCGGGAACATTTGGCGAAACCAAAGACGGACTTCCTTATATCGGTAAACACCCCGAATTTCCTTCCTCTTATTTTGTGCTGGGTTTTGGAGGAAACGGAATTACGTTTTCAGTAACCGGAATGGAAATGGTTTCCAAACACCTCAAAGGTCAACAACATGAACTCGAAAAATTATTTAGATTCCGAAGATAAACTCATTTAAAAAATTATTATCAGAAAATTTTGTAATTTTGTGCGTCATTCATTATAAATTTAACCCTTACACAATATAATTTATGGCAACAAACCTACGAGCAAGAGAAACTACAGAAGCAATTGAGAGACTGTACGTTACTATGCGACACCTTTTCTACAGGGGATTTTTCAAACCAGGTGGAGTTTCTGGTGAAACCATCCGAAATCTTTTAATGATAATTTCTCCCGAAATTTATGGGAGTATGAGCGTTGCCAACAAAGTGGAACTGGATGGTCTTTTATATGTTTTGGATCGTCTTCCTGAAGGAATTGAAGAAACCTCTTTTGTACACCTTACTTCTGATGAAGGTTTTGAGAAAGGAAGTTTTGAAGAAATTGTTCCTAAAAAGCGCCGAAGAAATTGCTACAGAATCGATGAACACCAAATGAACATTGAAGTTCTTTTAGGACGTTCAGAAATTTATGACATTCTTACCCATCTTACTTTTTTATATATAGAAGCCGATAAAATTCGGGAATTAGGCTATAATAAAGATGAAGATTATCGTCCAAGCAGAGCCTGGAGAATTATTGAAGAAGTGGCAAAAGGTGAAAAGAAAATGAGCCGTAAAGAAAAAGAAGTCGCCTTAATTCATCTTTCATCACTTTTAGGAAGAACTTTTGAAGAAGTTTTATCCGCTTACAATAACTTTGGAGACGACAAAAATCCGGATCGACTTTTTAAAATTATTTATTTCCTCGGAAAAAACAGTTTAAATGATTTAAAAGGAATTCGCGAAAGAGAAATTTTTTTTAGTGCCATTTTAAGAGAAAGAGTAGGACATCACCTTTTTGGCGAAAAATGGGCTAATAAAGTAAAAGAAGTTTTGGCAAATAATGGACTTCACATGAAGCCGCTTCATATTATTTCTGCCAATATGCACTCCGTAAAAAACATGCTCTATTCCAATGATGCATTAGCTGTAAAAGCAAAAAAGGATATTGATTATTCACTTTACGAAGAAATTTCAAACAAAAAGCCACTTCAGGAAAAAATTCTCAACCATTCCCAAAAATCAGGACTTATTTACATTAATGACGACAGTGGAAGCAATATCGATGTTCAGATTATTGATCTTAGCAAAACCAATTTAAAAAACACAGCCTTTTCTTCAATAAAATATTCAGGAGATGATGTTATTTTGGTTTTCGATTATGCTTTTGGTGAACAGGCTTTTGAGATTATGGATGAATTGCTTCGACCTTATGAACACAACAAGGAAGTTTATACCATGCATGTTAAATCGGTTTCCATTATGGGAAAAGCAGGGATTTTAACAGGCGGAAAAGGAGATATTATGATTCCAACATCACATATTTTTGAAGGAACAGCTGATAACTACGTTTTTGAAAACGCATTGAAATTGGACGATTTTCAGGACGATGAAATAAAAGCTTTTGAAGGTTCAATGATTACAGTTCTGGGAACATCACTTCAAAATAAAGATATCCTTTCTTATTTTATGAATACCACTTGGAAAGCAGTTGGTTTGGAAATGGAAGGTGCACATTATCAAAAAGCGATACAAGTGGCTTCTAAAATTAGACATCATATTTCTCCGGAACTTTTTGTTTGTTATGCATATTACGCTTCAGATAATCCATTAGAAACAGGTTCTACGCTTTCTTCTGGTGGACTTGGTTTAACAGGAGTAAAACCAACTTACATGATTACAGGAAAAATAATCGAGAAAATTTTGGAAAGTTCAAAACAGAAATCTTAAATAAAATAACCGTTGAAAGACGGTTTTTTTGCAAAAATTTTTTAAAAACTAATTCATTTCTCATCAAAAAACAAAAGAATTTTGTAAATCATTCAGAAACAATTAAATTTGCACTTCAATTTTTATAAAAAAATGGCAAAAGATAACATTAACAAAGAAGTAGAAGGAAAAGAAACCGTCGAGTTTTTTAAAGATTTGGATAAAGAGGCGTTACAAACAGAACGTTTTCTTGAAAAAAATTCAAAACTTCTTACTTATATTTTCGGAGGTTTAGTGGCGTTGGTTTTAGGATATTTCGCTTATCAGCAATTTATTGTAGCTCCTAAAAATGAAGAAGCGGTGAAAAATTATTTAGCAGCTCAGAAAAACCTTACAGAGGGAAAAGACGCAGAAGCTTTAGGCGGAAAATCTGCTGCAAACCCAGGTTTTATAGGAACAATGAAGAAATTCAGCGGAACAAAAGTTGGGAAACTTTCTGCTTATAATGCAGGTCTTCTAAAATTCAAAGAAGGAAAATATAAAGAAGCTTATGATCTTTTGGATCAGTTTTCATCAGACAATAAAGTTTTAATGGCTCTGAAATATGGAGCTATGGCAGATTCTCAAAGTAATTTGAACAAAAATGAAGAAGCAATTTCTTTATTAGATAAAGCAATTTCCGCTTCAGATGATCCTTATACTTCTTATTATTTTACAAAAAAAGCAGGAATGATGGCTTTAGCATTGAAGAAAAAAGATGCTGCAAAAAAATATTTCTCAACAATTGATGAAAAATACAAGGATTACGATAACGGAATGAGTGATTCCTACATCGAAATGGTGAAGTATTTCTAAAAAAAATAAAAAAATGGCAACAGTTAATCTTTCTGATTACAAGCCACTTCATATTGATAATGCCGGTGATTTTCGCATCGGCATTGTCGTTTCTGAGTGGAATGATTTTGTAACCCATAATTTGCGTAACGCAGCACAGGAAATCCTGGAAAAAGAAGGCGTAAACCCGGAAAAAATTCAAATATTTTCAGTTCCTGGAGCTTTTGAACTTATTTACGCTTCCAAACAATTGTGTGATTCCAATAATTTTGATGCAATCATTTCCATTGGTTGTGTGATTAGAGGAGAAACACCTCATTTTGATTACGTTTGTTCCGCTGTTGCACAGGGAATTAAAGATTGTAATATTCTAACAGAAGTTCCTGCAATATTTTGTGTTTTAACAGATGATACCAAAGAACAAAGCATTGCTAGAAGTGGAGGGAATTTAGGAAATAAAGGAGTTGAAGCCGCAGTTACCGCTTTAAAAATGATTGATTTCAAAAAAAATCTCTAAATTTTTCCAATGAAATTTGATCTGGTTATTTTAATTCCTTGCTATAACGAGTTTAGTCGACTAAAAACGCAGGCTTTTACCAATTTTGCAACGATAAATCCGAACTGTGCCCTTATGTTTTGCAACGACGGATCCACAGATCAAACCTTACAAAAGTTGGAAGATATAAAGGCAAAATCACCCTCAAATATTTTTATTTTCGATTCAAAAGAAAATTTCGGAAAAGCAGAAATCATTAGAAAAGGTGTTCATTACTGCTATCATATCGATACCGATTTTGAGAAAATTGCTTATTTGGATGCCGATTTATCAACTTCTTTAGAAGAATGTCATGAAATTAGTAAACTCGTAAATGATGAGGTTTTATTGGCTTTTGGATCAAGGGTTTCAAAAATTGATAATCATATAGACCGAAAATTGTACCGACATATTTTAGGAAGAATTATTGCTACTTTTATTTCAAACGCTTTAGGAATTGCTGTTTATGACACGCAGTGCGGATGTAAAATTTTCAATGGAAATTTGGCGAAAAAACTTTTCAATGAACCTTTTATTTCAAAATGGCTATTCGATGTGGAATTGTTTTTTAGAATGATCAAAATTCATGGAAAACAACAACTGAAAAATATTTGCCGGGAAGTTCCTTTGTACGAATGGGTGGATGTGGATGGCAGTAAAGTTAGTTTTAGCTATGGTTTAAAACTTTGGTACGATTTGTTTTTGATCAATAAAAAATACAAATGAAAAGCTTCAATAATAAAATAACAAGCGCCACATTTTTAAAATTTTCCGTTTTTGGAATTTTGCTTTTAAGGCTAATTCTAAACGCATTGGTTCCGTTAATGGACAAAACGGAAGCAAGATATTCAGAAATTGGACGTTTAATGGCGGAAACCGAAAATTGGATAACCCCGCAAATTGATTATGGCGTTCCTTTTTGGGCAAAACCGCCAATGTCCACTTGGTTTACAGCTTTTTTTATCAAAATTTTTGGAGAAAACGAGTTTGGAGCCCGGTTTTCTTCATTCTTAATTGCCATAGCCGTAATTTTATTGATTTCCAGATTTGTTGCAAAAGATAAGCCTAAATATTTAGCAGCATTTATCCTTCTAACTTTACCGGAATTTTTGCTTCATGCAGGCGTGGTTTCAACGGATATGTCTTTGCTGATTTGCATTGTATTAATGATGCTTTCTTTTTGGGAAATCATGAATAACGGAAAAAAAATCTGGGGATATCTCTTTTTTGTAGCTGCCGGATTTGGTTTTTTAGCAAAAGGTCCTATTGTTCTTTTATTAACGTTTCCACCGCTGATTATTTGGACGTTTTTATTTAAACAATGGCGTTCATTTTTATTTAAATTTCCTTGGATTTTGGGAATTTTATTGATAATTGCAATCAGTTTACCTTGGTATTATTTTGCTGAAAAAGAAACACCGGGATTTTTGGATTATTTCTTTGTGGGTGAACATTTTAAAAGATATACAGACCCGGATTGGAAAGGCGATAAATACGGATTTCCGAAAATTCAGCCTTTAGGAATTATCTGGGCTTTTTTGGTCGCTTTTGCATTGCCTTGGATTGTAGCTGTTTTTTATCAGCTTTGGAAAGACCGAAAAAGTATCTTCAAAAATAAATGGGTTGCATTTTTGGTTTTTTGGGCTTTTTGGACCCCCGCTTTTTTTACGATTTCTAAAAGTTTAATACACACTTATACGCTTCCTTCAATGCCAGCTTTAGCGCTAATTGTTGTTTATTATTGGGATAAAATAAATAAACCAATTTTTGTGAAATTGTCTTTGATATTGCCAATTGTTGCTGCACTTATTTTAGTAACAAGCCCTTTTACGAATGCTTTTCAAAAATTAGGAAACACCGATAAATTTTTAATTTCTTCCAGAACAGAAAGCGAAATCCCAATTTTCGGATTTCAGAAAAAAGCATACTCTGCACAATTTTATTCTCACGGAAAAATTATTGTTGTTGATTTGACCACATTAGAACAGAAAATAATATCAGGAGAAAAATTCCATTTAATTATCGAGAAAAAAGAGGTTGAAAATCTCCCGGAAACTTTCAAAAATTATAAAATAGTTTCGGAAAATAAAAAGAAAATGATTTTGAAATTTCCATGATTTTTACTGTAGAAATTCTGTAAAATATTATCAAAAAAATAATCAGTTACTAAAATCAAAAAAATTGTAAATTTAGATTCAAATAAAAAATTATGAAATGGACAGACGATAGAAGCGATAATGTGGACGACCGCCGTGGAATGGGAGGTGGAGGAATGCTTGTTGGTGGAGGTTTAGGAACTTTGATTATCGCCGCAATTATATTTTTTTTGGGCGGAGATCCTTCTTCCGTTCTTTCTTCAGGAATGGGCGCTACACAACAAACGGAACAGCGGGATTTAACAAATGAAGAATTACAGGTTAGAGAATTTGTGAAAATGATTACCGCTGAAAACGAGCAAACCTGGACGAAAATTTTTCAAGAAAATGGGATGCAATATCAACCTGCAAAAGTGGTGATGTTTGAAGGCGCAACACAATCCGGTTGTGGAACTGCACAAGCTGCAATGGGACCTTTTTATTGTCCAACAGATCAAACCGTTTATATGGACATGAGCTTTTTTGCTGAACTTCAGCAGCGTTTCGGAGCAAAAGTTACCGAATTTTCGGTAGCTTATGTAATGGCTCATGAAATGGGACATCATGTTCAAAATCTTTTAGGAACTTTGCAAAAAACAGAGCAACTAAGAAGAAGTGGAAGATATTCTGAAGCCGATTTAAACCGGGTTTCTGTAGCAACAGAATTACAGGCAGATTTTTATGCCGGACTTTGGGCGAGATATACGGACAATCGTGAAAAATTCTTGGAACCAGGAGATTTGGAAGCGGCAATTTCTGCAGCAGAAGCAGTTGGAGACGACAATATTCAAAAAAGATCACAGGGCTACGTAAACCAGGAAGGTTTTACGCACGGTTCTTCTGCGCAAAGAAAAGAATGGTTTATGAAGGGTTATCAAACAGGAGATATCAGACAAGGCGATACATTTAATGCGCTTTTAAAATAAATTATTTTAAAAAATTCGTAAATTCCATCTGTTAATTGAGATGGAATTTTTTTTATGAGTTTATATTTTATCGCTATAGAGCCAACTTCTGATTTGATAAAAAAAATTAAAGAAATTCAGAGAGATTTTGCAGAGCGATTTCAATCGAAGAAAGCTTTTCAAAATTTCCCGCATATTACCATTATTCCACCTTTTATGCATGATGAAAAGAATGAAAGTGAAGTTCTTGGACATTTTTTAAAAACTGAAATTCAAACCCAACCATTTGAAATTATTTTAAAGGATTTCGCTTGTTTCAGAAATAAAAAATCACCGGTTATTTTTATTAAACCTTCCAATGCTGATTCTTTAAATCAACTTTATGAAGATATAAATGTTTCTATGGAGAGTTTCAACTATGTTCGAAATTTTAATCCACATTTAACAGTAGCTTATCGCGATTTAACGTCCGAAAATTTTGAAAAAGCTTGGGAGGAATATGAAGATAAAGATTTTAAAGAACGTTTTGATGTTCAGAAAGTGGGTCTTTACAAACATTTTAATCAAAGATGGAATTTGATTTCCACTAAAGAATTAAAAAAATCCTGAAAATTATTTTTCAGGATTTTTTATTTATTTTTCGATGGGATTGTTGAGTTTTTTTTGTTCCTCTTTCATTCTGTTTTCCCTGTCTTTCATTGTTTTTGGATCGGGCTGAACTCTCATATTCATTCCACCTCCACGATCTTCAAAACGATTTCCGCCCATATTTCCCTGATTCATGAATGAGGAAGGATCTTTCCGGAATTTTTCCATTTGTTTTTCATAATCTTTTCTTTTTAAGACTACAGTATTACCAAATCTTAGCTGAAAATCCGGGAGTTCCGCAATTTTTTTTGTTTCTTTTAAGTCAAAAATATAATCACCCTTAGAATCTTCAATTTTCACAATTAAACCGGGAAGTCCAGAAAATTTGTAGGGACCATCCATTACAGGAATATCTTGGGTAAACCATGCAATCCATTTTCTTCCTGCAAAATCTGTTTCCGCTTTCTGAACTTTGTACTCACCAATTTTTGTGGTTTCAGGGAAAATTTTCCAATTAAAAGTTCTTTCCTCATCATAGGAATATTGATCTCTTGCAATTCTGTTTTTGAAAGTTACTTTTTGAGAAGAAAGATCTTTTTCAATTTGATAACCAATTTGGGTTCTGTAATTTTCCATTTGTGATCTGTCAAAACTGAAATTTCTGGTTTCAAAAGCTCTTTTCATGATGGAATCCCGCTGCATTCTTTTTTCTCCGTAATAAACTGATTTTTCTCCTGAAACATCAAGATGGGCATTTTCCACAGTTGGAGAAGCTGTAGAATCAGTTTTCATCGAAACTTGATACACAAAACGAGTGTTTTGTGAAAATAAAATTCCGGAAACAAGTCCGAAAATTAAAGCTAAATTCTTAACCATTGAATTAATTTGGTTGTTTGATTAAAAAGTATTGCACAAAGTTAAAATAAAATCAATCACAATTATAGTTAAAAAGAAAATGCAAATTTGATATTCCCTTTTTTAAATCGTAAATTTGCAAAACCAAATCATTCTAAATAAAAATTAAGGTGATTAAAGTAACAGATACAGCAAAACAAAAAGCCGCTCAACTGATGAGTGAAGACGGCTTTAATCCGGAAACCGACTTCATAAGAGTAGGTGTAAAAAGTGGTGGATGCAGCGGTTTAGAATACGTTTTGAAATTCGACAACCAAAAAGAAGAAAACGATCAAATTTTTGAAGATAATGGTGTGAAAATCATCATCGATAAAAAATCTATTCTTTATCTCGCAGGAACCGTTTTAGAATATTCCGGAGGATTGAACGGAAAAGGATTTGTTTTTAACAATCCAAACGCATCCCGAACTTGTGGATGTGGAGAAAGTTTTTCTCTATAAATTAAAAGATTTTTCATTAAAAGATTGAAAAATTAACTAATGACCAGAGAATTTGAAAGGTTTGAAGTTTAGGAGTTAAACATTAATCTCACTAAAAACATTTATATTCTTCTAAACAAAGAAAAATTTAGAAAAGAATTTGAAATTTGCAATCAGCTGAAAAGAGCCGTTCTTTCCATAAGCAACAATATTGCAGAAGGTAGTGAATACAACAACAATGCTCAGTTTATAAGATTTTTGAAATACTAGAATGGAAGTTGTGCTGAAGTTAGAAACATGTTGAATTTATGTCGAATACTCTATAAAGAAGATACCGAAAATTTGATTAATGATTGTAAAGTAGTTTCTATAAAACTATCCAAGTTTATTGATTATTTATCGAAAACAGATAATAAAAAGCGAAACTAATTTTTTTAATTATTTAATAGAAAAATGCCAAAATATACAGAAGACGATCTTCGGGAAGACCTCAAAACCAAAGAATATGAAGCCGGTTTTTATACCGACATCGAGTATGAGGATTTTCCGACAGGTCTGAATGAAGAAATTATAAAAATGATTTCGGCGAAAAAAGAAGAGCCGGAATGGATGACCAATTGGCGTTTGGAAAGTTTCCGGATTTGGCAAAAAATGGAAGAACCGGATTGGGCAAATGTAAAATATGAAAAGCCTGATTTTCAAGCGATAAGGTATTACGCTGCTCCCAAGAAAAAACCGGAATTGTCCAGTTTAGACGAAGTAGATCCTGAATTATTGAAAACTTTCGAAAAATTAGGAATCAACATCGAAGAACAAAAACGTTTAGCCGGAGTTGCGGTGGACATTGTGATAGACTCTGTTTCCGTGAAAACCACTTTCCAAGATACTTTAAAGGAAAAAGGCATTATTTTTATGTCGATTTCCGAAGCCATCAAAGAGCATCCAGAATTGGTAAAACAATACATCGGAAAAGTCGTTCCAAGAGGCGATAATTTTTATGCAGCGCTCAATTCTGCTGTTTTTTCGGACGGAAGTTTTTGCTACATTCCAAAAAATGTAAAATGTCCTATGGAACTTTCTACTTATTTTAGAATTAACCAAGCCGGAACCGGACAGTTCGAAAGAACTTTAGTTATTGCAGATGAAGGAAGTTATGTTTCCTATCTCGAAGGTTGTACCGCTCCTGCAAGAGATGAAAATCAGTTGCACGCTGCTGTTGTGGAATTAATCGCGCTTGATAATGCAGAAATAAAATATTCCACCGTGCAAAACTGGTTTCCTGGCGATGAAAACGGAAAAGGTGGCGTTTACAATTTCGTGACAAAAAGAGGACTTTGTGAAAGAAATGCAAAAATTTCTTGGACACAAGTAGAAACAGGTTCTGCTGTTACTTGGAAATATCCGAGTTGCATTTTGAAAGGTGACAATTCGATTGGAGAATTTTATTCAATTGCCGTGACAAATATGCATCAATACGCCGATACGGGAACGAAAATGATTCACATTGGGAAAAACACGAAATCAACCATTATTTCCAAAGGAATTTCTGCAGGAAAATCGAATAATTCGTACCGTGGACTGGTGAAAGTAATGCCTTCTGCAAAAGGAGCGAGAAATTTTTCTCAGTGCGATTCTTTGTTAATGGGAAATGAATGTGGCGCACATACGTTTCCATACATCGAAATCAAAGATCCAACAGCGCAATTGGAGCATGAAGCCACGACTTCAAAAATTGGAGAAGACCAAATTTTTTACTGTAACCAAAGAGGAATTGACACCGAAAAAGCCATTGCCTTAATCGTGAATGGTTTCAGCAAAGAAGTATTAAACAAACTCCCGATGGAATTTGCCATCGAAGCACAGAAATTATTGGAAATTTCTTTGGAAGGTTCAGTAGGATAATTTTTTAGTTTGAATGATTTGAAATGTTCGATAAAGTTCGAACGAAATCAAACAAATTCAAACCACATCAAAAAACTATTATGTTAGAAATTAAAAACTTACACGCCAAAATCAAAGACGGCGCAGAAATTTTAAAAGGAATTAACCTCGAAATAAAACCAGGCGAAGTTCATGCAATCATGGGTCCAAATGGAGCCGGAAAATCTACACTTTCCTCCGTTATTGCCGGAAAAGAACAGTATGAAGTTACTTATGGTGAAATTCTTTTCGAAGGTGAAGATATTGTGGAAGACGCTCCGGAAGAACGCTCCCACAAAGGAATTTTCATGTCATTTCAATATCCCGTGGAAATTCCGGGTGTTTCGGTGACAAATTTTATTAAAGCGGCCCTCAACGAAACCCGAAAAGCAAAAGGTTTGGAAGATATGCCAGCAAAAGAAATGTTGGGCATGATTCGAGAAAAATCTGAAAAATTGGGAATTAAAAAAGATTTTCTTTCCCGTTCTCTTAATGAAGGTTTTTCCGGTGGTGAAAAGAAAAGAAATGAAATTTTCCAAATGATGATGCTCAATCCGAAATTGGCGATTTTGGACGAAACCGATTCAGGATTAGATATTGATGCTTTAAGAATTGTTGCAGATGGTGTAAATTCCTTTAAAAATGAAGGAAATGCCGTGCTTTTAATCACCCATTATCAACGATTGTTGGATTATATTCAACCGGATTTTGTCCATGTTTTAGCAGATGGGAAAATCATTAAAACTGGCGACAAATCGCTTGCTCTGGAACTGGAAGATAAAGGCTATGATTGGTTGCTTAATTAATTCAAGGTTGAATTATTCAAAGTTCAAACTTGATTAATCACTTAAAAAATAACGCTTGTCATTCTGAGCGAAACGAAGTAGAGTCGAAGAATCTCTTCTTACGTTTAAAAAAAGAATAAAAATATAACAGATGCAAAATCAAACCATTACCATGGCTTTATTTGATCAGATAAAAGAAAATCACATTGTTTTTTTGGAGACACTTCGTCATCGTTTTTTGGATGAGGACAGAAAAGTAGCGCTCGAAAAGTTTTTGGATTTGGGTTTTCCAACCAAAAAAGACGAAGAATACAAATACACGAATCTAAAAGAAATTACGGAAAAAGAATACAATTTTTTCCCGACTGAAACGCATAATATTTCCAAAGAAAAATTGGATCAGTTGCATTTGGGTGAAGAAAATTTCGACTGTATCGTGTTCATCAACGGAAAATTGCATAAAGAACTTTCAAAAATTTCGATTGAAAATGTAGAATTTTTATCGTTCAATCATGCTTTGAATGATTCAAAATATAAAGAAGTTTTCGACCAATATTTCAATACGATTACGCCGAAAGATTTGGCTTTCCCGAATTTGAATTTGGCGTATGCAAAAGTGGGCTTCTTTATGAAAGTTCCTAAAAATACGGTGATTGAAAAACCAATTCATGTATTTTATTTATCTGACAGTCAGGAAGTAAACACGTTTTATAACACCCGAAATTTATTAATTGCGGAAGAAGGTTCTAAAGTTGAAATTATTGAATCTCATCATAATTTTGACCATAATTTTGTTTTAACGAACTCGGTTACAGAAATTTTTGCCCATCCAAATTCTAAAGCAGATTGGCATAAAATGCAGAACGATAACGAAACTTCGTATTTAATTGATAACACGTACGCAAAACAGGAACGTGACAGTTTAACAACCGTAAACACGTTTTCTTTTGGCGGAAAATTGGTGCGAAATAATTTGGATTTTATTCAAAACGGAGAGAATATCAACTCGTTTATGAACGGAATCACGATTATCGGCGAAAACCAATTGGTGGATCATCACACTGCAGTTCATCACAACCAACCGAATTGTGAATCTTATCAAAATTATAAAGGAATTCTTGATAAAAATGCGAAAGGTGTTTTCAATGGGAAAGTTTTCGTGGACAAAATCGCGCAAAAAACCAATGC
>JAEZWE010000111.1 GCA_023420435.1 Bacteroidota bacterium | reverse complement strand
CAAAATTTACAGTGCAGCTTTTAAAAATATTTACGACTGGGCTTCCCGAATTGAAGTGAAAGTTTGGCAAGGAAAACCGATGTTTGTGATGGCCACTTCTACAGGAGGTTTTGGTGGCGGAAATGTGTTGGAACACGCCAAGAAATTTTTCCCCGGATTTGGAGCCGATATCAAAGAAACCTTTTCTCTACAGAAGTTTGATGAAAATTTTGATTTGGAAAAAGGTGAAATTTCCAACAAAGAATTGGCAAAAGAACTTCAAGAAAAAATTGAGGATTTCAAGAAAATTTTAGAATAATCATCACCTAAACTCTGCAAAAAACATCAAAAGAAAAAAATCCTTTTTGATGTTTTTTTATGAAGTTATTTTTTGTTGAAAGACAATCTTTAAAACATCCAACTTCCATCATCCTTCTTCCATCTTCCCAATCAAAATTCTATATTTGTGGAAATTTAAAATTTCAGAATGAATTCATCCACAATTCTCTTGCTTTTCGTTTTTGTTTATTTTGTCGGTTTATTGGGTATTGCTTACATCACCAGCAGAAATGCGGATAATCAATCCTTTTTTATAGGAAATAAAAAAAGCAAATGGTGGCTGGTTGCTTTTGGTATGATTGGGACGAGTTTGAGTG
Source organism: Bacteroidota bacterium (assembly GCA_023420435.1). Lineage (GTDB taxonomy): Bacteria > Bacteroidota > Bacteroidia > Flavobacteriales > Weeksellaceae > JAEXBA01. The sequence goes on along the minus strand of JAEZWE010000111.1, from coordinate 7,194 downwards.
GTGTTACCTTCATTTCAGTTCCGGGAACCGTCGGTAAGATGACAGGAACCGAATATATTTTCGGCGGTTTTGAATATTATATGTTGGTGATTGGTTTTTTCATCGGCTATTTTATCGTTGCTTTTGTCTTGCTTCCGCTTTATTATAAATTAAATCTCACCTCGATTTATACGTATTTAGGAAAAAGATTTAATGTAGAAGCACATAAAATCGGATCGCTTTTTTTCATTATTTCCCGTTCTATTGGCGCAACTGCGAGATTATATTTGGTGGTGAATGTTTTACAAATTTTCCTATTGCAAGGTTTGGGAGTTCCGTTTTGGGCAACTTCTGCAGTTATTTTATTAATGGTTTTGCTGTACACTTTCGAAGGTGGAGTAAAAACTATTGTGATTACTGATACCCTTCAAACTTCGTTTATGATTATCAGTTTAGTGGGCTGTATCATTTATATTTTGAGTAGTTTGAATATTTCTACAGGTGAAGCTTTTCAAATTTTATCTGATAAAAAATATACCCATTTTGTGAATTTTGATGTCAATTCCAAAACATTTTTCCTCAAAACTATCTTGGGTGGAATGTTCATAACTATTGCAATGACCGGTTTAGACCAGGAAATGATGCAGAAAAACATTTCCGTTGACAACCTGAGAAATTCTAAAAAAAATATGCTCACGTTTGCAGTAACGCTATTAATCGTAAATCTTGCCTTCTTATTTTTAGGCGGACTTTTATATCTATTTGCGCAAACCAACGGTGCAGAATACGGACAAATCACCAATATTATTTCAGGGAAAGAAACCATAACCAACGTTTTCGGATTCAAAGATGCTGCTGGAAACATCAATAATATTATGGGCGACGATTTGTTTCCCGCATTGTCTTTACAAGGGTATTTTCCTCTCTTTATTTCAGTAATTTTTATTATTGGTTTAATTTCGGCGCTCTTTCCTTCTGCTGATGGCGCTTTAACTGCGGTTACCAGTTCATACTGTGTTGACTTATTGAATTTAAATGAAGACGAAGAGAAAACAGAAAAACAAAAAAAGAAAATCAGGATGAGAATTCACTTGATTTTTACGGTGGTTTTCTTTGTTTTAATTATGATTTTCAAGGCGATAAATGATAAATCCATCGTGTATCTCATCATGGAAGTTGCAGGTTATACGTATGGACCACTTCTGGGACTTTTCGCTTTCGGAATTTTGACCAAAGCACAAATTACAAAAAAATACGGCATCCTTATCGTTACTTTATTGGCGCCGGTTTTCACGTATTTAATAAATTATTTTGTAACCCTTTACAGCGATTATAAAATTGGGGTTGAACTGATTATCATCAACGGATTGTTGACGTTTATTGGATTGTGGTTGATTAGAAAAAAGGATTAATATGGCTTTCGGAAAAACAATTAAAATATTTTTGATTGATGGGGATCCTAATGGAAGAATGTCTTGCGAACTATCCAATTGGACAGGTAAAGCCTATAAAATTCCGAGGATTAAAATAAAAGATTGTATTGACCGAAAAGATTTAAATTCCACTGCTGTTTATTTGCTTTTGGGGAAAAATGAAGATAACAAAGATTTGGTTTACATTGGAGAAGCAGAAAATGTTTTTAACAGATTAAATCAACATTTAAGTCAAAAAGATTTTTGGAAAGAAACAATTGTATTTATCTCAAAAGACGAAAACCTCAATAAAGCCCATATAAAATATTTGGAAAACCGACTTCACGATATAGCATGTAAAACAAATCGTTATGAAATTGAAAATGGCTGTAAGCCAACATTATCTTCAATTTCTGAATCTGACAGAGCAGAGATGGAAGAATTCATCGAAAATATTAAACTTTTGGTGAATACTTTAGGACACAAGGTTTTTGAAGAAAAACGTGAAACTTCAATTAATTCCAAACCGAAAGAACTTTTATTTATAAAGTCAGCGAGAGGTTGCGATGCAATTGGAGAGCAAACTTCCGAAGGTTTTTTGGTTTTGAAAGGTTCGAAAATCGCTAATACTGAAACTCCATCTTTAGGAAATTCAATCAAAAATTCAAGAGATGAACTTATACAAAAAAACATTCTATCCAATTTTGAGTTTACAGAAGATTACATATTTTCAAGTCCTTCTTTAGCAGCTTCATTTGTTATGGGTAGAGCCGCAAATGGTTTAACAGAATGGAAAACCTCTGATGGAAAAATTCTAAAAAGTATAGAATCTTAAAACCTACAAGTTTGTAGGTTTTTTCATTTCCATACCCCGCCGAAAATTTGTAAATTTGCGCGCAAATAAATCTAGTATAATGAGTAAAAGTATGGAAGAGCTAAAATCTCTTACAACACAAATCAGAAGGGATATTTTGCGTATGGTGCATGCTGTAAATTCCGGACATCCCGGCGGAAGTTTAGGCTGTACAGAATATTTCACTGCACTTTATGGAAAAGTGATGAACTACAAACTTCCTTTTACGATGGAAGGTAAAAATGAAGATCTTTTCTTTCTTTCCAACGGTCATATCTCACCCGTTTTCTATTCTACCCTATCCAGATTCGGTTTTTTTCCGGTAGATGAATTAAGAACTTTTAGAAAATTGGATTCCCGTTTACAGGGACATCCTACAACGCATGAAGGTTTACCTGGTGTTCGTGTAGCTTCAGGATCTTTAGGACAAGGTCTTTCTGTAGCAATAGGCGCTGCTTTAGGAAAAAAATTAGATGGTGATCAATCTTTGGTTTATACCCTTCATGGTGATGGCGAATTGCAGGAAGGACAAATTTGGGAAGCCTTGATGTTTGCTGCCCATAACAAAGTAGATAATCTTATTTCCACCATAGATTTTAATAACCGACAAATTGATGGTGATGTAGATAAAGTTTTATCATTAGGAAATCTTCACGCCAAATTAGAAGCTTTTGGTTGGACAGTTTTAGAAGAGAAAAACGGAAACGATTTAGAAACCGTTATTTCCATTTTAGAACGTGCAAAATCAGAAACCGGTAAAGGTAAACCTATCGTAATAATTCTTCACACCGAAATGGGAAATGGAATTGATTATATGATGGGAACCCACGCTTGGCACGGAAAAGCACCCAATGATGAACAATTGGAAACCGGACTAAAACAATTGTATCTGGAAGCTCCTGCTGATTATTAATTTTTTGAAAAAAGTAAAATGAAATATACATACACCGAAAAAAAAGATACAAGAAGCGGATTTGGAGCCGGACTTGCCGAATTGGCAGATAAAAACCCCAATGTTGTTGCACTTTGTGCCGACTTAATTGGTTCTTTAAAAATGGAAAAATTCATTGAAAAAGCGCCGGAAAGATTTATCCAAGTCGGGATTGCGGAAGCTAATATGATGGGAATTGCTGCAGGTTTGACGATTAACGGAAAAATTCCTTTTACGGGAACTTTTGCGAATTTTTCAACTTGTAGAGTTTATGATCAGATTCGTCAAAGCATTGCTTATTCAGGAAAAAATGTGAAAATTTGTGCTTCTCACGCCGGGTTAACTTTGGGTGAAGATGGTGCCACACACCAAACTTTAGAAGATATGGGGTTAATGAAAATGCTTCCGGGAATGGTAGTCATAAATCCATGTGATTATAACCAAACAAAAGCAGCAACTATTGCGATTGCAGATTATGAAGGTCCGGTTTACCTAAGATTTGGCCGTCCTACAGTTCCTGTTTTTTTACCGGAAGATATGCCTTTCGAAATCGGAAAGGGAATTTTATTGCAAGAAGGAACCGATGTAACTATTGTTGCCACAGGACATTTGGTTTGGGAATCTTTGGTGGCAGCTGATGAATTGGAAAAAGAAGGCATTTCTTGTGAAGTAATTAACATCCACACCATCAAACCTTTGGATGAAGAAATTATTTTAAAATCGGTAGAAAAAACAGGAAAAATTGTAACTGCTGAAGAACATAATTATTTAGGAGGTTTAGGAGAATCTGTTGCCGGAATGCTGGCAAGAAAAAGACCTACAAGACAAGAATTTGTTGCGGTGAATGATACTTTCGGAGAATCTGCAACACCAGCAGAACTCATGAAAAAATATAAAATTGATTCAACTGCTGTAAAAGAAGCCGTAAAAAGAATTTTAGAGAAATAATTTCTGAAAAATATTTTATTTTTAAATTCGGCTGCGCCTTTGGCGCAGCCGAATTTATTTACAAAATGAAAAAACATTTAAGCGTGCTTAAATGTTTTTTCAAAATAGTAAATTTAATTATTTTACTTGGTTATTGAAATTTTTTCTCCAGTTCAATAGATTTTGGAAAGAGAATATTATTCTCCAAATGAATATGGCGGTGCAAATCGTTTTCAAATTCTTCCAGCATTTTAAAAGTTACTTGATACGTATTGCATGCATCCGCAGGAAATTGGTAGTTATTGGTTAATTCTGCAATCTTTGCAAATCGTTCTCCTTCCACAGTATGTTCGTGTTTCATCATTTCTACTGGGTTTTCAACCGTCCCAAAATGTGGTATTCTCAGTTCATTTCCAGATTTTTCTGCTTCCACCATTAACCGGATAAAAGGAAAAAGTATCAATTCTTCTTTTTTCATATGTGCTGCCAAATCGTGAGCAGATTCTTCGAAAAGCTCATACACTTCTTGAAGTTCCGGATGTCTGTTTCCGTGAACTTTTGAGACTTTATTCAGAAATTGAAGTAAAATGGGAGTCTTTTCTTCCACATAACGGTGGTGTGTTTTTTCCACATAATCTGCAAGTAAATCTAAAGGCCACAAAGTGAAATCAATTTCTCTTTTTCCTGCAGACGGAATTTGAGAAAGGGCTTCATAAACTTTGGAAGGCTCAATATTCTTAATTGAGCAGGCTTCCTCAATATTACGATTTCCCTTACAGCAAAAATCGATTCCGAATTTCTTAAAAACGGCAGCAGCACGGAAATCTTCGGCAACAATTTCTCCTATGGTTTGTTCTTTTGTAATCATAATGTTCTTCTATTATTACGAACAAATGTAAGATGACTGCATCACGGAAAAATATGAGTACAGTCATACACTGACAAAAATCAGCTTAAAATGAATGGAAATTTTCTAAAATTTTGAAAAATCCGCTTCTTCAAATTCTCGAAGCAAATTTTTAAAGACGGTTTCTACAGGTAGAATATCATCCAACAAAGCCGAAACTTGTCCTATCTCCAACTCGCCTTCTTCCAAATCGCCTTCAAACATTCCTCTTTTTGCACGGGCTCTTCCTAAAGTTTCTTTCAAAGCCTCAACATTTCTTCCGGTTTCATAAAGTCTTTCCACATCGTAGAAAAATTTATTTTTCACCAAGCGAACCGGCGCTAATTCTTTTAATGTTAATTGCGTATCTCCTTCATTTAAACTAATCATTTTCTGTTTCCAAATATCGTGAGAACTGGCTTCGGTAGTTGCTGCAAAACGGGAACCGATTTGTACTCCATCTGCCCCTAAAATCATAGCAGCTTTCATTTGGGAACCCAAAGCAATTCCACCAGCAGCAATTAACGGTTTAGAAATATTTTTTTTAACATTAGGAATTAAAACCATGGTTGTTGTCTCATCTCTTCCGTTATGTCCACCCGCTTCAAAACCTTCTGCTACAATAGCATCAACACCGGCATCTTCACATTTTACCGCAAATTTTGTAGAAGAAACTACATGAGCTACTTTAATTCCTTCTTTTTGAAGAATTTCGGTGTACGTTTTAGGATTTCCGGCAGAGGTAAAAACAATTTTTATGTCTTCCTCTATAATAATTTGAATAATTTCTTCCAAATTAGGATACAACATCGGTACATTGACACCAAAAGGTTTATCGGTAGCCAATTTACATTTTTGAATATTTTCACGAAGAATATCAGGATACATACTTCCTGCACCTATAAGTCCCAAACCTCCACAATTTGAAACTGCAGAAGCCAATTTCCAACCGGAATGCCAAATCATTCCCCCTTGAATGACCGGATATTTGATATTAAAAAGTTTTGAAATTCTGTTTTGGTTTTCGTTCATTTCCTTCATTTTTTTTGCGGAACCGAAATCTATAAAATTACTCATTGGGTAAAATTAAAAAATCCTCCAGAAATTCTGAAGGATTGTTGTATTTTTTAGACAAATTATTTTGTCCATTTTGCTTTAAATCCGCAGTTATCATAACGGTTATTGATGGAAACAAAAGTATTTGGAATTTCTTGTTTCACCCATTTTTCAACCATATCGTTTTGCTTTTTTCTTAGCGCCATTTGTTTAATACGGTTGTAATCCGTTTCAATGGTTAACTGATGTGCCGGAATTGAATCTTCCACCTTAATTAAAGTAACGATTTTCTTTTGGTTGAGTTCATCCTCAAAAACTTCTGAAAGATCTCCTTTATTAATTCCCGCCAATTGATAAGCAACATTTGCAGAAAGGCTTTCTTTTTCAATTTTTGTTGAACCGTCTTCAGGATTATTTAAAACACCTCCGTTAAATTTTGTTTTCTTATCATCTGAATATTTAAAAGCTGCTTCTTTAAAAGTCATTTTTCCACTTTCAATTTGCGTTTTTATATTTTCTAATTGAGTTTTAGTCGCTGCAATTTCTTCATCAGTTGGTTTTGCCATAATCAAGATATGTCTTGCATCATATAATTTTCCTGATTTTTTTACTAATTGAATCAAGTGAAAACCGAATTCAGATTCCACAGGTTCAGAAATTTCACCTTCCTGAAGATTTAAAGCCGCAGCTTCAAACTGTTTCACCATTTTTCCACGAGAAATATTGGTGTAAAGTCCACCATTTGAAGCAGAACCAGGATCTTCTGAATAAATTCTTGCTTGGCTTTCAAAACTTTCTCCGGTTAAAATATCCTGCTTTATTTTATTCAGTTTTGCAATAATTTCGTCTTTATGTGCATCCGTTAATTTTGGATATATACTGATTTGCGCAATGGTAACTTCATCTTTTACTTCCGGAAACTGAAGTTTGTGGGTGTTGTAAAAATCCGTAACTTCATTAGGTGTTACGTCTGCTTTTTCAGTAATTCTACCATATTTTGCCTGTCCATAATATTGATCAGTGTCACTTTTCTCAATATAAGATTTCATTTCGTAAGCCGTACGAAATTTATACATCTGTAGCATCGTTTTTTCATCAGGAAATTGTGATAAAATTTGGTTATATCGCATACTTGCACTTTCCTTAATGG
>JAEZWE010000048.1 GCA_023420435.1 Bacteroidota bacterium | reverse complement strand
CCAGCAGAATTTCAGATCCTACCTGCGGTTCCGGAGCTACTTTGAATGTAAATTCTTCCGGGAATATTTCTCCAGGGGTATGTACTACTTTAGCGGTTTCAGATTTTACATCTTCACAGGGAACTTCAATTTATCCTACCCATGTTAAAGATACCTTAAATATTAGTTTTAAAAAAAAAACGGGAAGTGTAAGCGTAGAAATATTTACCGCAACAGGAAGAAAAATAATGTTCAGAAATGAAAAAATGAAGGAGGAGAAAACGTATCCACTGCATTTGGGGAATTTGGTTGAGGGTTTATATTTTATTGTGATTAAAAACGGTGAGGAAACGATAAAACAACCTTTCATTAAAACGAACTGATACAGAACTTTATCTTTTTTTTAAATAATTTGAAAAGTTCCTTAAAAAAAATCAAAAAAAAAGTTCAGAATAAAAAAAAATGATTAGATTTGTGTAATCGATTACAAGATTTTAAACATTAAATTTTATATTATGAAAAAAATTTTATTACTTTCTACTTTAGCATTAGCTTCCATAGCACAAATGAATGCACAAACGGTTCTTACGGCAGATAAGACTTGGGATTTCGGAAATGACGCTGCGTGGACTGGTTTTGCAGGAGCACCAGCAGGAAGTACTTTGGTACTAAAAGATAATTTAGGGATTTTTCCTCACGCTTCCTCCAGTTCATTAATGGGGCAAATTGAAGCGCACAGTAATACAGGTGGAACTACAGGATTATTTCCGGATAATTATACCCATATCCAGAGATTGAAATTTAATGGAGGTTCTGCAAGTCCAGGAGCACTTCCAACATCTCGTTATTTGGTATTTAGAGTTCCGGGTGCTTGTAAAATCAGATTTTGGTCTAAAACAACTTCTGCTAACAGAAATGTACTTTTAGGAAATGGTACTGCAACACTTTATACTCTTGCTCTTACTTCCACAACAGATGGTTTTATCGGATCTTACGATTATACAGGGGGTGCTACAGATATTTATGTTTCTAATGATGCTTCCACGAATATTTATAAAATTGAAGTGGATTTGCCTCCCTATAACACCTTAGCAGTTAACGATATTAAGAATTTGAATGACAGCAGCATGATTTTTGGTAACGGAAATCAAATTTCTCTTAGAAATTTCGAATCCAATTCAAATGTTAATGTGTATAGTATGAACGGAACTTTGGTTAAAAAAACAAAAGTAACTTCCGAAGCGGATTTACAGGTAGAACCGGGAATTTATATTGTTCAGGTTTCTAGTGATAAAGGCTCAAAATCAGTAAAAGTTTCAGTAAAATAATTAATTAATTTTCAATGGAAGCGGCAGTTTTTAACTGCTGCTTTTTTTTTTAACTGCTCCAAAAATTTTCTCAACTTCTATTTCTAGAAAACTTAGATTTCACATCTAAATAATAAGTTTGTTCACCAAGAATCTAAAAACTTATAAATCAATTTTTCCATCATTTCTCCTGATTTTAGAATTTTCAGTAATCACAGGATAGAAATTAATTAATTCCACATCCATATTTTTCGGGTTGAAATTCAGCCTAAGTTCCATAAGTCTATTCATCAATTTTAGAAACATATTCATCTCTTTTTTCAAAAAAAAATAATGATTACTTTTAGTTTTAGCTTTTAGAAATCTATGCTTTTTTTTGGGATTAAAATCTTTTTGCAATTTCACCTTTTATTTTGTCTTGGATTGTCTTTTCCAGAATTTGAATTTAATTTTACTAAACGTCATTATCCAACCCGAATTACTTCAATTACATTTTTGAAACTTCGTTGTAAAATTTTTAAGTCAACCAAATCCTTAAAATGATTTCTAAAGAAACGGAGGTATTTCATTTCATTCTATTATTATAATTAGACAATAAAAAAAGGACTGCCCAATTGAGCAGTCCCTTTTTTAAAAGAATTTGTGTGATTATTTTTTAATAATTTTATAATGATAAGTACGGTTATTGCCATCGATATTGATTATATATAATCCACTGCTTAAAGAAGATAAATCAATCGATTTTGGATTCCCTTTAATGGTTTTTATTAATCTTCCTTCCATGTTAAGAATATTAATATTTTTCACACCAATCGAAGAAGGAATGTCAAAATTCAACTCATCAATCACAGGATTAGGGTATAAGGAAATCAATTTATTTTCTAAATTTTGGTCTTGGGTACCCAAAGCATTGTTTTCGTAAACCGTTTTTATGTAATATAAATTGGCGGTATTGTTTTTAGTAATAGTGTGGTTTCCTGCAGGAATTCCTGTAACCGTTACCACTCCGTTCACAGCAGTCTGATCTACATTGTTTAATTTTATTTTACCGGTAAATCCAGTAGCGAAAACCAAAGTTAACGTTGATGTATGTGTGGTGGTAAAAGAAATATTAGTGGTGGATTCGATTTTTAAATTAGAATTTAAGGTCATTCCATTATAGGTAGTAGATCCAGGGCTGTTAGCATTAGAATTGATGTTACCTGTAATGGTATAGAACGTACTTCCTTTGCATTCACCATCTCCACATTTTGTTGTAAAATTATGAATCATGTCGCTTGGAGTTCCAGGGTTTGTTGCTCCTACCGTAATATTCCCAGTTCCTGAAACCGGTGTTCCTGTAGTTCCGGAAGTGGTAATGGTAAATGTAACATCAGCAGTGGGTGTACCTGAAACGGTTATTGTTTTAGCTGTGGTATTCTTCACGAAAGAAATTCCTGAAGCAGGTAATCCTGTAACATTGGCATCGTTTGCCGTTCCACCCCAAGTAAATACCATATTGGCGATAGCAGATCCCGAAGTCACATTTTGGTCGTTGTTTGTTGGGATAGAAAGGGTTTGGGAGCTTACTGGTGCCGAGTTTTCACCTTGAACAAAAACTAAACCTGAAGTATAATTTTGAAGTAAACTGGATAGGGCAGTATTAATTGCATATGAGGTATCGTCCACCGCATTATTAAAAGTAAAGGAAATATCTCCCCCTGAAACTCTTCCGGAATACATCATTACTTTGTCTCTTGCAGTTACAGGATCTTCTACTACCAAAGAGTTTACATATAAAGAAGGATCGGTATCAAAATTATTATAAGATTTGGCTCCTTGTTTAGATTTTATACTGCTGCTAATTATTTCTCCTCTTGTCGTAGCTTCAATAGCATCGAATTCTACTGGAAAATTGGTAGGATGATAGGTTACAAATCTTTGGGCACCGGTAATGGAATTGTTAAAAGATTTTATCGTTCCACCATCTTCACCGGAAAAAGTTCCTAACGCTCCGTTATAAACATCGGTTCCTTGCATAGAGGTTAGCATAGGATATTTACAATTTCTGAAAAAATTGTTTTCCACAAATAGGGAAGAGCCTTCTGTAGAACCAGCGCCATATTTTGATATTCCATCAAAATAATTATTATATATATGAGCGGAATAAAAACGTACACGAGGATGTCGAGAATCGGAATGATCATACCAATTATGATGATAAGTAACATATAACCCGGAAGTGGTATTTTCACTTAGTCCCAATAAATTCGATTTTCCTGTATCCCAAAAATGATTATAAGAATGGGTAACATAAGTTGATTTTTTGCAATCTAAAGCACCATCTCCTTTCGCTTGATCAGCATCACTTCCAGGCGCTCCATAAAATAAATCATTATTGTGAACCCAGATATGATCATTGTTTTGTTGTAAACTGATGTTATCACCTTCTCCTGCATTCGTAAGCATAAAGCCAATATTTCTAACTTCAATATTAGAGGCACTTTTTAATCGAAGTCCCCATCCATTAGCTACAGCATCAGACCCAACTCCCTCAAAAGTGATAGAACTGGCAACAGTGTTTTTATTTTCAATAACCAAATCACCGTTCAGCATGTAGCTTAAATCCGTAATATTTCCAATGAGTCTTATGGATAAAGGTCGCGTGTCATAACCCTTTTTAAAGCCATCTAAAATGGTTTGAAGACCAACACAGGGATTAGAGGTTGCTCCTGTAACATTCAAAGAAACTGTATTTTTTGTGTTTTGGGTAATATATAAGACCACAGCACCCGATTTTAGGGTTCCATCAAGATTATAGGCTCCCGGAATTCTTCCTCCTTGATGGGCAAATCCAGTTCTGTCATGCGGAAGAACATTAATGGGTGAAGAAACGCTTCCCGCACCTTCAATACCTCCTGTTACAGGAACTACTTTTATGGTATAGCTGCCTGCAGCAAGACCTAAAACATCCGCTCTAAAATAAGTTCCATAACTTCGGATAAGTTGGGTGTCAATCGGTTTATCGGTAAAACCACCTCCGGTGTAATAAACGTTATAACTGTCTGCACCAGCTACAGGATCCCACTTTACATAAGCAGTTTCCAGCCAACCAGTGGCTTGGGTTATATTCACTTGCGCTTTTGCAAACATTACCAGCGTGAAAATAAAAAAGAAAATAATTTTTTTCATATTTCGTTTAAATTTTTGTTAAGTAATCGATTGCACAAAGTTAAAGTTTTTATTTATCCGTGCAAGTAATTTTCAAAATATCACGAAAGATATTATTTGAGTTAAAATTTTAATTTACAGCTTTTTATAAATTATGTTGAAACTTTAATTCTCAATTTTATCGTATGTTAACATTTTTTCCTTGTATAAAGCAATAAAAAATGTAGTTTTGTGTAATCGATTACTTTTTTATTTCAGATAAATATTGAAACTGATTACTATTTTGCTGTTTTTTGGAATTTTGAATTTTGCCCAAATTCAAAAGGATACTACTTTTACCATTCGTTCTGAATATCAAAAGCAAGTCAAGAAATATCCTGAAATTAAAAAAGCGACAACGGTTTTATCACCCAAAATAAAAACAGAATACTATATTCAATACAAAAAACTATCTCGTAGAAAATTAACTTTAGACGCTTTTTTCAATACTTCAGAAATACTCCCGGCTATTATTATTTTTCATGGAGGCGGTTGGAAATCTGGGAACAAAGAAATGCAAAATCCAATGGCACAAGAATTAGCCAATCTGGGCTATCAAACTTTTACCATTGAATACCGACTTTCCGATGAGTCTAAATATCCTGCTTCCATAGAAGATGGAATTGATGCCATTCGATTTATTAAAAAAAATGCAAAAAAATTTAATATTCAGAAAAGTAAAATCGCTGTGTTGGGTTGTTCTTCAGGGGCACAAATGGCCACTTTAATTGGCGAAAAATATCCTCAAGAAATTTCTGCAATTATTAATATTGATGGAATTCTAGCATTCCATCATCCGGAATCCGAAGAAGGAAATATGGCAGAACACTGGTTGGGAGGAACGTATAAAGAAATTCCAAAAATTTGGGAGGAAGCATCTCCACTTTTTCATGTTTCCAAAAAATCACCTCCCATTTTATTCATCAACAGTCAGTTTTCAAGATTCCATGCAGGAAGAGATGATATGATTAAAAAACTTAACACTTTCAAAATTTATTCTGAAGTAAAAAACATCGATAACAGTCCACATACATTCTGGCTTTTTCATCCTTGGTTTCATCCTACTATAAAATATATTGACCATTTTCTAAAATTAATCCTAAAAAAATAATCAGATATGAATTTTTTTAAACCTATTTTATTTTTTGCTGCCGCCACACAAATCATCAGCTGTAGTACCCAAACAAAAACTATGGCTAAACAAAAAACCAATGCGGAAATTTCCGTGAAAGAGGGAGGAAGCTGGAACGGAAAAAAGTACGAAGGCGGAAGTTTCAAAAATGTTCAAAGCATGAGTTTAGATCCCAGACATACCGATCATTCATTCGATATCCGCTTTGAAGGACCGGGTTGGGAAAGCAATAAAGTAGGCTACAGATTGTATCTTGATTGGCGAAATGCCATCGATATTTTTGGTAAAAAAACTGAAAAAATGGTACTTCCGGAAATTGGACTAGACGGTTTTGAATCTTATCATTTGCCGCAAGATTGGGGTTCCGATATTTTGAAGGTTGGGAAAGGACAAGGTCTTGGTTCTTTGGTTCGCTACGAAAATGGAGAAATGTTGCGTTTTGATCAAGTAAATTCCACCAAAGTCGAGGTTAAAAATTCCACCAAAAATTCTTCTGTAAATATTAATTACGAAGGCTGGAAAACCTTGAATGAGCAAATTAACTTGGATACAAACTTCACCATTTTTCCGGATGAAAGATATACAAAAGTAAGTTTTAAAACCTCCAATGAAATTAGCGGACTTTGCACGGGGATTGTGAAAGTGAAAAAAGAAACGCCACTTATTAAAAAAACAAGCGATAACAAAAAATGGTCCTATATGGCAACTTACGCTAATCAATCAATGTTTGATAACGGATTAGGAATGGCTGTTTTTTATGAAAATTCAACAGTGGAAAATGTTGTGGATGGTCCTTACGATCATTTGGTGAAATTCAAACCGACCAATAAAACCGTAAATTATTATTTCCTCGCCGCTTGGGAAAAAGAGTTGAATGGCATCAAAACTGAAACCGAGTTTATAAATTATCTTAATCTTCTTTTGGAAAAACTGAACAATTCCAATGAATTGAAATAATTTTGGTGAAATAATAGAAAGCGACCAAATCGCAATAGGTAGGTAGAGAGAAATATGCATAATTTTTAAGGCGAGAATCGCCGACATGTTGGTAATCCAAAAACAAAAAAACATGAACTTTTTTAAATATTCCAAAAACAGTTTTTTCCTGATGATTTTAGGAATTTTGTTTCTAACAAACTGTTCTTCCACGAAAAATATAAACACCGATAACGGAAATTCCATTCCTACACATAAAAAATGGTCGGAAAGAATGGCTATTACCCTTATGAAACAATTTCCGCAAGCTTATCAAATCGACGATAAAACCGAACCGAAATGGGATTATGTTCATGGATTGGTGATGACGGGATTTCAGGAATTATATCAAAAAACAGGAAACAAAACCTATTTCGATTATATGAAAGGTTACGCCGATGCAACCATTGATCTTAACGGAAAAATCCCCACCTATAAATTCGAAAGTTATAACATTGATATGTTGGAAGCCGGAAATTTTCTTCTTTTTTTATACGAAAAAACAAAAGAACCAAGATATCTTACGGCATTACAAAAATTAAGAAGTCAACTGGAAACGCATCCCAGAACTTCGGAAGGTGGTTTTTGGCATAAAAAAGTATATCCCAACCAAATGTGGTTGGACGGTTTGTACATGGGATCTCCATTTTATGCACATTATACCGTAAAATTTGAAAACGGAAAAAAATTGGATGATGTGGCTTTGCAATTCGAACTCATTCAAAAAAATCTTTTGGATAAAAAAACAGGATTATTGTATCACGGTTGGGATGAAAGCCGGAAAATGGCTTGGTCCAATCCGCAAACCGGAACTTCGCCCAATTTTTGGTCGCGTTCATTAGGTTGGTATGCTATGGCTTTGGTGGATGTTTTGGATTTTTTTCCTGAAAATCATCCGAAAAGAGCAGCATTAATCAGTTATCTCAATCAACTTTCTACAGCTTTGGTAAATTATCAGGATTCTAGCGGACTTTGGTATCAAGTTACCGATGGAGGAAATATAGACGGAAATTATTTGGAAGCCACCGGAACAGCGATGTTTGCGTATGCATTTGCAAAAGGAGTAAACAAAGGTTATTTGCCAAAAACTTTCAAAAAAAATGCAGAAAAAGCATTTGAAGGAATGATTAAAAATTTGGTAAAAATTTCTCCAGAAGGGGAAGTAATTATTACCCAAGCTTGTGCTGTTG
>JAEZWE010000097.1 GCA_023420435.1 Bacteroidota bacterium | reverse complement strand
CTCTTACTGATTCCGGATCAGCAAGACCTCTTTCTTGTTTTCCGTTCAAATAAACTACAATTCTATCTCCGGTTCCATCAACGGTGAAAAATTCGGTATCCCCTTTACTTCTTTTTTTATCAAAAGCCCATTCTATAATTTCTGAATCTTTATCCGTTCCTAAACCTTGAATTTGCCCTTCAAATCTTTGAATTCTTTTTGGATTTTGAAAGTTGTAATTTCCTTTTTTAGCAATATTCACAAAATCGTTGAATGTTTTCCCTTGAATTTGTTGAATAAATCTTTTTGCTTTTTTGTCTTAATCCGCAGTAGTAGCATCAGAAGGACGTACATCTTTTACCAAATTGGCAATTTTATACGTCATTGCGCCCGATTTTTTATCCTGAATATTAATAATATGATATCCAAATTGAGTTTCCACTACACCAGTTGCACCTTTAGGATTATTAGCAAGATAAGCTAAGAATTCCGGAACAAATGGAGTTTCAGGTGTAGTCCAACCTAAACTTCCACCTTGTTGTGCAGAACCTGTATCATTGGAAAGTTTAATAAAATCTTCAAATTTTGCAGGATTTGCTTTTACGGCCGCACCGATAGAATCTGCTAATTTTTTGGCCTCTTCTTTTGTTCTGGTAACATCTTGTCCTGCAGGACTTCCTTTATATGCAATTAAAATATGTCTTGAAAGTGTTGAATCTGAAGGTTTTTTATCCAAAAGTTTAGAAACCACATACATATCACCTTCTTTATAAGGACCAAAAGTTTGTCCAACAGATGCTCCAACAACTTTATCTTTCAAACTTGGCGGAACTTGTTGAAGGTTTACATAGCCTGCATTAAAAGGCATATCCGAATTCAACATGACAAACATCGAGTCGTTGGTGGTATTTTGAAAATTTTCTTGTCCACCACTGGCATCAGTTCCTTGTGCAAAAAGTTTGTTAATATCCTGTTGTGCTTTTTTATCATCTGCAGCACTAGGTGTAGCTGGGAAGTAAGCAATTCCAAGATTTACACTTGGTTCAGATTTATAAGTATTTGGATATTGTTTAATATAATTAGCAAGATCTTCGGTAGTTACTTTAACAGGATTTTTTGCTAAATAAGAAGCGTAGTCAACTTTCACAAAATCGATATCGGCAAGTTCATCACGTTGCTTCATCATTTCCTGAACTTCTTTTTTACTCGTTGTAATACCTGTAGAAATATTGGCAAAAACCTGTCTAGCCATCATTCTGTATTCAATGGATTTTCTTGTTTTCAGCCAGCTATTATACATTTCAGGATTGTTAGCTTGTGCTTCATCAACCTGACTCTTAATTTCTTTTAGCTTGAAATTTCCTTTTTCATCAAAATTTTGTTGATTCTGTGCAAACATCGGATCATACTGAAGTTGATTCCAGAAATATTCGTCCGTCATTTCGAAACCCATTTTTTCAAACTGTTGCTTTATCAGTTTGCTTTGCACCATCATTTGCCAAGCTTGCTCTTCCAAACCTGTACCTGGTTGTCCTTGTTGTTGTGCTTGTTGCTGAAGAACAAATAATTGATCCATGTATTCTTCACGCGTAATTTTTTCACCATTTACTTTTCCCAAAACCATTGGATCTTTCCCAAAAAGTTTATCCAAACTATCTGGATTTACCAAAAATGCAAGTAGTGCAAGGGCAATAATCCCCATCAACAAAATTGGTCTTTTTCTAATTTCTCCTAATACTGCCATTTTATTGTTATGTATTTTTATCAGTCTGCGAAAATACACATTTTTAACAGATTACTGAAATTTACGTAAATTTTTTAAAAAACTCTTTTTTTATGAGTCATTTATGGAAATTTTGGCGCTTATTTCTGATTATATTTTCATGGCATAAGAATTGGAAAACTTCTTTTGAAATAGCTATTTTAAAAGTAATTATGAGCTAAACAACTCATTATTACGTATTATTAATTTATGTGAATGACATTTTGTCATTATTTTTTTATCATGAATAACAACTTCAACGATATTAATTTGGGAGAAATCTTGGACGACGGATTTAGCATTGTTGCTGAAGAAATTAACTTAAGTGATTTTTTAGAAACTGACGAAAATACTTCCCAAAAAGTTTTCCCCATTTTACCCGTAAGAAATATGGTGATGTTTCCAAAAATAGTTATTCCTATAACTGCGGGAAGAGAAATGTCTATCAAACTCTTGGAAGAAGCACAAAAGAATAACGAAACCATTGGGATTTTAAGTCAAAATAATTCCACTATTGAATCCCCAACGTTGCAAGATCTTTTTCAAGTGGGAACTTTAGCTAAAATTATTAAAATAATCAAACTTCCTGAAGGTAATATCACGGCTATAACCAGAGGTTTTCAAAGGTTTAAAATAAAAAATTTCACCGAAACAGCTCCTTATTTTAAGGCTGAAATCGTTAAATTAAAGGATACACTTCCAAAAAATAAGGACGTTTATGAAGCTTTTTTAGAAAATATTAAAGATTTAGCTTTCAAAATTATTGAGCTGGATCCCAGTATTCCCAGTGCTGCGAGTTTTGCATTAAAGAATATGAAAGATCAGGAAGATTTGCTTAATTTCATTTGTACAAACGCTAATTTTTCTTCCATTGAAAAACAAAAATTGTTAGAAGAAAAAAACCTTTTATCACGCGCTAAAAAATTGTACGAACTGATGCAGGACGATTTTAGGAAACTGGAACTCCGCAACCAAATTCAGCAAAAAACTTCAAAAGATTTAGACAAACAACAACGGGAATATTTCTTGAACCAGCAAATGAAAACCATCCAGGAAGAATTGGGAGGCGGTGCAGAAAGCGATGCAGATGAACTTCGGGAAAAAGCAAAAAATAAAAACTGGACACCGGAAGTAAAAGAGCATTTCGAAAAAGAATTGGCAAGATTGCAGCGACAACACCCCAATTCTCCGGATTATAATGTGCAAAGAAATTATTTGGATTTTTTCACCGATTTACCTTGGGGAAATTATTCTAAAGATATTTTTGATATTATTAAAGCTGAAAAAGTTTTAGACAAAGCCCATTTTGGATTGGAAGACATCAAAAAAAGAATTTTGGAACACATGGCGGTTTTAAAATTAAAAAACAACATGAAATCTCCGATTCTATGTTTGGTAGGACCTCCCGGTGTTGGAAAAACTTCTTTGGGAAAATCCGTTGCAGATGCTTTGGGAAGAAAATATGTAAGAGTTTCTTTGGGCGGACTTCACGACGAATCTGAAATTCGCGGACACCGAAAAACCTACATTGGAGCTATGGCCGGAAGAATTTTACAATCCATTAAAAAATCGGGGACTTCAAATCCTGTAGTCGTTTTAGATGAAATTGATAAAATCGGACAAGGAATGCACGGTGATCCAAGTTCTGCTTTACTTGAAGTTTTAGATCCTGAACAAAATTCTACTTTCTATGATAATTATTTGGAGCACGGTTACGATTTGTCCAAAGTCATGTTTATTGCAACTGCAAATTCACTTTCTTCCATTCAAAGTCCGCTTTTGGACAGGATGGAAATCATTCAAATTGCGGGGTATACTTTAGAGGAAAAAATTGAAATCGCCAAAAGACACCTCATCAAAAAACAACAGGAAGAAAACGGTTTGGACGCCAAATCTTTCAAACTTGGAAATCCCGAACTGAAACATATCATCGAAGCACACACTTCAGAAAGCGGCGTTAGAACTTTAGAAAAAAGAATTGCCGCAGTTTCGCGTTGGGTAGCTTTGCAAACTGCGATGGAAAAAGAATTTAATCCGAAAATTTCTATTGAAAAAATTGATGAAATTTTGGGCGTTCCAAGACCAAAAAATCTTTCGGAAATTTCCGGAGTTCCTGGTGTAGTTACAGGTTTAGCATGGACTTCCGTTGGAGGCGACATCTTGTTTATCGAAAGTATTTTAAGTTCTGGTAAAGGAAATCTTACCATGACCGGAAATCTCGGAAATGTGATGAAAGAATCTGCAACCATCGCTTTAGAATATATTAAAGCAAAACACGAAGATTTGGGAATTTCCAAAGAAGAAATCGAAAAAAACAACATCCACGTTCACGTTCCTGAAGGTGCAACACCAAAAGATGGTCCTTCAGCGGGAATTGCGATGCTGACTTCCATGGTCTCCAGTTTTAAAAATAAAAAAGTAAAACCACATCTTGCTATGACCGGAGAAATTACGCTTCGTGGAAAAGTGCTTCCTGTTGGTGGAATTAAAGAAAAATTGCTCGCTGCAAATCGTGCCGGAATTAAAGAAGTAATTCTTTGCGAAGCCAACCGAAAAGATGTAGAGGAAATTAAAAAAGATTATCTCAAAAATCTGAAAGTTTCCTATGTCAATAGAATGAGCGAAGTGATAGAAATCGCTTTGGAAAAGTAAATTTTCATCATAAAAATAATAAAAGTCCGAAAGAAATTTCGGGCTTTTTATTTTACAAAATACTGTAAATCTGAAACTTGTATTGCAAACTTACTTTACAAGCAGTATAAAAAGCATTTACAAACTTTACAAAAAATTCAGGGGGAATTTTGAGTCAACAAACTCAAAAAATTTCCGTTATGAAAAATTTACCAAAAAAATTACTGATTTCAGCAATCGTATTTTCAACCGTTTATTCATGCAAAAAAGGCAATTATGAAAAATCTGAAATAGCTGTAGAATCCTCAGTAGATTATACCGCTGCAGTTTCAGACTCAGTTTCAATGGCTGCTTCGCAAAACATTCCAGACAAAAAATTTGTAAAAACCGCTGATATCAACATGGAGGTGAAAGATGTTTATGACGCAACGATTTTCATTGAAAAACAATTGAAAGATTTAAATGGATTTGTTACAGAAAGTCGATTGCAAAGCAATATCGTTTCCGAAGAAACTTTTGAAACATCCGATTCAGAAGCAACTTTAGTAAAAAAATACCAAACCGATAACAAAATGCAAGTTCGTGTTCCCACTGAAAAACTGGGCATATTCCTCACTTTCATCAACGATAAAAAAGTTTTCCTGAACTCCAGAATTATTATTGCAGAAGATGTTACGGCTAATGCAAAAATCGCCGAATTAGAAGCTAAAAAACTCAAGAAAACCAGTGAAGTAATTGATAAAATGAAGAATAACGGTGAAAAAGTAGAAAAAACCGAAAATAACCTCGAGCAAAACAATCAACAAGAAATCGCTAATGTTACATTGGTTGACCAGTTAAAATACTCAACAGTAGATATTTACATCAAAGAACCAAAAGTTCGCGTTGCCGAAATTACAGTAACTAACACCAAAAATATCGACAACAAATATAAATTCAACTTTTTCTATGACGCTAAAAACGCATTTGTAGAAGGATTTTATCTCATTCAAAAATTGCTAGTTGGTTTAATTTCTATTTGGCCAATTCTTTTGATCGGAAGTGTGATTGTTTATTTTTTAAGAAAAAGAAAAAGTATAATTACGCAAGTGAAGCAAGAAAAAACTGAATCGTAGCTTTTAGGCAAACTTCATCTATTTTAGGTTTTAAAAAATCTCCGGTTTTTCTGGAGATTTTTGTATTTCTTTATCTTCAGATTATATAATTTTTCATCCCATCAAATTTCCGTAATTTTGCCAAAAATTTTACAGAAAAAATGCTGCCCAAAATAAATCCAACACAAACCGAAGCCTGGAAAGAATTAGACCATCACTTTGAACAAAACGATTTCGAACTTCGTTCCCTATTTCAATATAATCCGAACCGTTTTGCTGAATTTTCCGTTCAGCGCGAGCATTTTTTGTTCGATTATTCTAAAAATTTAATCGATTCAAGAACAAAAGAGCTATTGCTGAAACTGGCAGAAGAAACCCAATTGAAAGAAGCAATTTCTGCAATGTTTTCAGGAGAAAAAATCAATGAAACCGAAGGAAGATCCGTTCTTCATACTGCTTTGAGAGATTTTTCTGACAAAGAAATTCTGGTGGATGGCGAAAACATCAAGCCGAAAATAAAAAAAGTTTTGGAGCAAATGAAAAATTTCTCCGAAAAAATAATTTCCGGCGAACATAAAGGATTTTCAGGAAAAGAAATTACCAACGTCGTGAACATCGGAATTGGTGGTTCTGATTTAGGTCCCGTTATGGTTTGCTCTGCTTTGAAACATTTTAAAACAAGGTTAAACATTCATTTTGTTTCCAATGTCGATGGAAATCATATTGCCGAAACAATCAAAAATTTAAATCCGGAAACCACGCTTTTCATCGTTGCTTCCAAAACATTCACAACACAAGAAACCATGACCAATGCAGAATCTGCAAAATCATGGTTTTTAAAATCTGGAAAAAAAGAAGATGTTGCAAAACATTTCGTAGCGCTTTCTACCAACATCAAATCTGTTAAAGAATTCGGAATTGCGGAAGAAAATATTTTCGAGTTTTGGGATTGGGTTGGCGGAAGATATTCGCTTTGGAGCGCTATTGGTTTAAGCATTGTTTTAGCGGTTGGTTACGACAATTTTGAGCAGCTTTTGAAAGGCGCTTTCGATACAGATACTCATTTCCAAACTGCTGATTTTTCTGAAAACGTTCCTGTTTTAATGGGATTATTGGGAATTTGGTACCGCAATTTTTATGCGGCTACTTCTTACGCAGTTCTTCCGTATTCACAATATTTGGACAGATTTCCGGCGTATCTTCAGCAAGGCGATATGGAAAGTAACGGAAAATGTGTTGACAGAAACGGCGAATTTGTAGGTTACGAAACCGGTCCGATCATTTGGGGAGAACCTGGAACCAACGGACAACACGCTTTTTATCAGCTGATTCACCAAGGAACCGAACTGATTCCTGCAGATTTTATCGCTTATGTAAAATCTTGTAATGAGGTTTCTGACCATCAGGAAAAATTATTGGCCAATTTCTTTGCACAAACCGAAGCCTTGGCTTTTGGAAAATATGAAGCAGAAGTAGAAGCAGAGTTAAAAGCATCCGGAAAATCAGATGAAGAAATCGATAAATTGTTGAATTTCAAAGTTTTTCATGGAAATACCCCTACCAATTCGTTGATGTTTAAAGAATTGACTCCTTTTTCTTTAGGACAACTTATTGCGCTTTACGAACATAAAATTTTTGTTCAGGGAATTATTTGGAATATTTTCAGTTTCGACCAATTTGGGGTAGAATTAGGAAAAGTTTTAGCTGGAAAAATTCTGCCGGAGCTTGAAAACAAAGAAGTAATCACTTCGCACGACAGTTCCACTAATGGTTTGATTAACTATTTTAAAAATTCAAAATAATAATTTGATGAAAAGAAATCTCTATTATAAATTATCTCCGGAACTGCGGTTTCTGGCAAGAAAAATTTATTATTTTCCGATAGATTTATATGAAAAAATGAGCGGAAAAAGAGATTCAAATTCGCCTGCAAAAGGAGACATTTTCATTGGTTCGGGGGATTTCAAAAAACAGGGAGAACATCAACTTCATTTGCTGAAAAAGTATATCGATATCAAAACAAATGATACCATTTTAGATGTTGGCAGCGGAATTGGAAGAACGGCAAATGCGCTAACAAAATTTCTGGAAAAAGACGGTAAATATGACGGTTTCGACGTCGTAAAAAAAGGAGTGGATTGGTGCAATAAAAACATCAGCAAAAAATTTCCGAATTTTCATTTTAAATATATCGAACTAAACAATTCCTTGTACAATTCTCATCAGGAAAAATCTGAAAATTTTAAATTTCCCTATCCAGATAACAGCTTCGACAAAGTTTTTTTATTTTCCGTTTTTACGCACATGAAAATCGAAGACATTCAGAATTACTTTAATGAAATAGAAAGAGTTTTAAAAACAAGAGGGAAATGTTTGGCTACTTTTTTCACCTATTCCAATGAGGATTTTGAAAATTTACCCGGTTTGAAATTTCCTTTTAAAAAAGAGGGATACCGACTTTTAGACGAAAAACTTCCGGAAGCAAATATTGCCATAGAAGATGCCAAACTTTTAGAAATGATTGAAAAAAGTGGTTTGAAGAAAACAAATGAAGTGAAAGGCTTTTGGAGAGATTTTTCAAAAAAACATGAAGATGTTAATTTTCAGGATATCATCATTTTAGAAAAAAATAAAAAGTAAAAAGAAAGAAAAAATGGCTCAGATTTTAGATGGTTTGGCTTTATCCAAACAAATAAAACTCGAAATTAAGGAAGAAGTACAGAAAATACTTGCCAAAAAAAGAAGAGCTCCACACTTGGTTGCAATTCTAGTCGGAAATAACGGTGCAAGTAAAGCTTACGTCAACTCCAAAGTAAAAGATTGTGAGGAAGTTGGGTTTACTTCTGGTTTAATAAAATTTCCAAGTACGGTTTCAGAAGCAGAATTATTGGAAAAAATTGATGAGCTCAACAAATCAAAATCAGTTGACGGATTTATTGTTCAGCTTCCTTTACCCAAGCAAATTGATCAGGAAAAAATTATCATGGCTATTGATCCGAGAAAAGATGTGGACGGATTTCATCCGGAAAATTTTGGAAAAATGGCTTTGGAAATGGATTCTTTTTTACCGGCAACACCTTTCGGAATTCTTACTTTATTAGAACGTTATAATATCGAAACTAAAGGAAAACACTGCGTAATTATAGGAAGAAGCCGAATCGTAGGAAAACCGATGAGTATTTTGATGGGAAGAAAAGATTTTCCGGGAAATTCCACCACCACACTTACCCACAGTTATACAAAACACGTGGATGAATTTACCAAAAACGCGGATATTGTAATTACCGCTTTAGGAGATCCTCATTTTTTAAAAGGAGATATGATTAAAGATGGAGCCGTTATTGTAGATGTAGGGATTACAAGAGTGGATGATGATTCTGAAAAAGGATATCATCTTGCAGGCGACGTTGATTTTGAAAGTTGTGCCGAAAAAGCAAGTTGGATAACTCCGGTTCCTGGTGGAGTTGGACCGATGACAAGAGCAATGTTGATGAAAAACACTTTGATTGCTTACAAAACTTCAGTTTATAATGACTAAAGAAGAAAAAGATATTTTATTAAAAGAAGGTAAAATGCTCCCTGTAATGGAGCATTTTTACACTTTACAAGGAGAAGGTGCACATACCGGAAAAGCCGCTTATTTTATTAGATTGGGAGGCTGTGATGTTGGCTGTCATTGGTGCGATGTAAAAGAAAGTTGGGATGCGGAACTTCATCCTGCAATGGATACGATTGAAATTGCTGAAACCGCCGCAAAACTTTGCAAAACCATCGTTTTAACAGGTGGAGAACCTTTGATGTGGAATCTTGAAGTTTTAACATCAAAATTAAAAGAACTGGGGTGCCAAATTCATATTGAAACGTCCGGAGCTTATCCAATGAGCGGACAATTGGACTGGATTACGCTTTCACCAAAGAAAACAGGATTGCCATTAGAAGAAATTTATACAAAAGCGAATGAACTGAAAGTAATCGTTTTCAACAATAACGATTTCAAATTTGCTGAAGAACAAGCCTCAAAAGTTTCGGAAAATTGTAAACTTTACCTGCAAAGCGAATGGAGCAAGCGAAACGAAATGTATCCTAAAATTACAGATTTTATTCTAGAAAATCCTAAATGGCAAGCTTCTGTACAAACCCACAAATATTTGAATATTCCTTAATTTATTTTATATTAGCAGTCCTTCATTGGAAATTAAGACTTCATGCAACGACTTCGATTTTCTATTTATTTTAAAGGAATTGCCATCCTTCTTGATCTCATCGTTCTTGCAGCTGTATTTCTTTTCTTTTTTATCATACAAAACCGAGATCTGCAGGTAAAAAATGTAGATTGGGAACAAAATATTTTTTCAATTGTCCTTTTAAGTCTTTTTTGGGTTTTATTGGGCGGAAGATCCAAGCTGTATTCCATTCCAAGAAATTTAACCTATACATTATATTTGGAAAGATTTATAACCCACATGGTTATTTTTCTTTTTGGTATCATTCTTTTAGGAAAAGTAAGCAACAATATTTTCATAAAACAGGAAAGATTAACATTAGCGTTGATTCTTTTTCTGTCGCTGTTTATTATCAAATCAAGTATATTTTTCATCCTTAAACACATCCGTACTTTAGGTTTAAATTTCCGAAATGTGATGTTTCTAGGAAACACTTCCAACTCTAAAGAAATTCTGAAAAACACCTTTAAAAAAAGGAAAGATTATGGTTTCAAAATTTTTGAATTTCCAGAAAGTGAAGTTACCGTCGAAAATCTGAAAATGTTTTGGATCGAAAACGGGATTCACAGTTTATACTTTTCTTCAGAAAATTCCGGATTTTCAAAAGATTTGGAAGAACGTATTTTTCATGAAGCAGAAAAACATAAAGTACGTATTGTGTTAGTACCAAGTATCATACAAAATAATTTTTTCGAGTATGATTTAGGTTACATTGAAACACAACCCATCCTTACCCCAAAAAAATTTCCGTTAGATTTTTTTTCAAATTACATCCTAAAAAGGATTTTTGATATTCTTTTTTCTCTATTAATTTTAATTTTGGTTTGCAGCTGGTTGTTTCCCATAATCGCCCTTTTAATTAAGCTAAACAGTAAAGGGCCTGTATTTTTTATTCAGAAGCGATATGGTTTCCATGATGAAGTTTTTAATTGTTTCAAATTCAGAACAATGTTTGTGAATGAAGATCACGCCACAAAAACAACCACTGAAAACGATCATCGTATCACGGGTTTAGGGAAATTCCTCAGAAAATCCAGTATGGACGAGTTTCCACAATTTTTAAACGTTTTGTTTGGAAATATGTCTGTGGTTGGACCAAGACCTCATATGTTATTGGTAGATGATTTTTATAAATCCAAAATTGAAAGATATTCATTAAGGAGTAAAGTGAAACCGGGAATTACAGGACTTGCCCAAGTAAATGGACTTCGTGGAGATGAAGAAGATATGAGCATTGCCATGCAAAAAAGAATTTTGGCAGACAGTTTTTATGTAAGAAACTGGAGTGCTGTTTTGGACTTGGTTATTATTTTAAAAACGGTATTTTTGTTAATTTCCGGTGATAAAAATGCTCGTTAAAACCTTATTGTCAGTAATTTCAATTAAAAAGAGTACTTTCGCAATATGATAAAGAAATTTCTTACAGCTTTTGGAGAATATTTTATTCTTTTAGGAAAGGCCATCAGTCCGCCACAGAAAAAAGCTGTTTTTTGGAGAATTTTTATGCGCGAGGTTAATGATCTTGGCGTAAATTCTTTTGGGTTGGTCGTTTTTACCTCCATATTTGTTGGAGCTGTAGTAGCGATTCAGATGTATAATAACTTTAATGCTTCCGATTTTCCTATTCCTACTTCTTTTGTTGGATATGCTACAAAAGCGGTATTGGTTTTAGAATTTTCTCCCACCATTATCAGTCTTATCCTTGCAGGAAAAGTAGGATCCTATATTGCTTCCAGTATTGGCGCCATGCGCGTTTCAGAACAAATTGATGCATTAGATATCATGGGTGTCAATTCTCCCAATTTTTTGATTTTACCCAAAATTTTAGCCTGTGTAATTTTTAACCCACTTTTAATTGCATTAAGTATTGTGGTGGGAATTGGCGGTGGTTTTGTTGCCGGAGAACTTACCGGAAATTGGACACAAGCTGACTTTACCACTGGTGTACAGATGTATATGCCCAATTTGTTTTATTATTATGCTTTTATAAAAACAGTCGTTTTTGCATTTATCATTGCCACTGTACCTTCATTTTTCGGATATTATGTAAAAGGAGGATCTTTGGAAGTAGGACGTGCAAGTACACAAGCTGTTGTTTGGACGATGGTTTTCATCATTATTTCCGAGTTGTTTTTAACCCAAATGATCCTAAGCTAATGATTGAAGTTAAAGATTTAAAGAAGAGTTTTGGTAACGTAGAAGTTTTAAAAGGGATTTCCACCACTTTTGAAACCGGGAAAGTAAACTTAATCATCGGACAAAGTGGTTCAGGAAAAACTGTTTTTCTGAAATCATTATTAAATGTTCATGAACCCACTTCCGGAACAATATTATTCGACGGAAGAGATATTACAAAAATGAGCCGGGATGAAAAACAAACCTTACGCTCAGAAATTGGTACCGTTTTTCAGGGAAGTGCACTGTTTGATTCTTTAACTGTGGAAGAAAATATTACTTTTCCTTTGGATATGTTTACTGATCTTACTTATCGCGAGAAAAAAAGACGTGCGTTTGAAGTGATGGGAAGTGTACATTTGGATAATGCCCAGAAAAAATTTCCTTCAGAAATTTCGGGTGGTATGCAAAAACGGGTAGCTATAGCAAGAGCAATCGTTAACAATCCTAAATATTTATTTTGTGATGAACCCAATTCCGGATTAGATCCTTATACCTCCAATGTCATTGATGATTTAATTGTTGAAATTACCAAAGAATATAATACTACAACAATTATTAATACCCATGATATGAACTCTGTAATGACGATTGGCGAAAAAATTGTGTATCTTAGAAACGGTCTTAAAGAATGGGAAGGTGATAAAAACAATGTAATTACTGCCGGTAATAATAACTTAATTGATTTCGTTTATTCCTCAGAATTGTTTAAAGAATTAAGAGACTATTTCATTGAAAATAATAAAACTTCTATCGAAAACATAATCACAAAACCATTAACAGATGACTAAGATTTTCAGCACATTAACTGTTTTATTATCATTAGCGCTTTCAGGGCAAGTTGCTTTTTCTGTAAAAGGAAATTTAATATTTCCAACTTCCTCCGCTTCCTGGAAAAGCATTTCGCAATCTGCTATAACGGCTTATGAAAATTCCGGAAAAAATAACGTCGGATTTAATATAGGTCTATCTGCAAAAATTGATTTGCCATCTGCCTTTTTTGTAATGCCGGAATTGTATTATACTACTTTTAAAAACGAAATTACGGATCCAATAACCAATACTTCGGTAGAAGCAAAAAGCAATAGAGCTGATTTGCCCATTCTTGTAGGGTATAAAGTTTGGGGAGATACTGTTGGAGTTTTTGCCGGACCTGTAGCAAGCTACAATCTTAGCTCGGAAAATCAATTCAATGATTTTATGGAAAATGTAGAAAATAATTTCACAGTGGGTTATCAATTTGGCGCACAAGTAAAAATAAAAAACTTACTAGTTTCTGCAAGATATGAAGGTGCGTTTTCAGACGATGAACGTAATTTCATTAACAGTAACACCAACCAAACCATTCGTTACGACAACCGTAACAG
>JAEZWE010000223.1 GCA_023420435.1 Bacteroidota bacterium | reverse complement strand
AACAAAAACAGAAAAAGTTTGGGTAAATGGCGATTGCGGAATGTGCAAAGAAAGAATAGAAACCACCGCAAAACAGAGCGGAGCAACTGCCGCAAACTGGGACAGCGAAACAAAAATCCTTAATTTGGAATTTAATTCCGAAAAAAATTCACTCGATCAAATTCTAAAAAAAATTGCCGAAGTGGGGCACGATAACGAAAAGTATAAAGCTCCGGATGAAGTGTACAACAAACTTGCGGGTTGTTGCCATTACGACAGAACTTTATCTACCCCCAATCAAAATTCTGTAGAAAAAACAAATTTAGATTCCCATAATTCTTTAACCGATTTTCACGTAAAAGGAAATTGTGCAGAATGCAAAAAACGCATCGAAAATACCGCATTGGAAATGGGCGCAAAATCTGCAAATTGGACACCGGCTTCGCAAACTTTAACAGTTGATTTGGGAAATTCCGGATTAACGGCTGAAACTCTTTTGAAGAAAATTGCAGAAGTGGGTCATGATAACCAAATATTTAAAACTTCTGATGAAACGTACAATGCACTTCCAAAATGCTGCTGGTACGATCGAAATTCAAAATTTCCGGATGTTGATGAAGAAGTGGTTCTGGAAAGCGGACATGCCACCAATCCTCAAAAATTTGTAAAAAAAGCAACAACGTCTTCAACTTCTAACAATCACGAAAATCACGAAAAATCTATTGAAGGTGTTATTATTACCAAAGTAGAAGAAGCTACTGCATTAAGTAGAAAATCAGCTGATTTAACGTTTAATATTGGTCAAAAAGAATTGCTAAAAGCGGCTTGTTGCAACTTATCCGAAAGTTTTGAAACCAATGCAACGGTTGATGTTTCCTTTTCCAACGCAGTTACCGGAACCAAACAGTTGAAAATGTTGGGTTTAGATCAAAAATATACTGCTTTAACGAAAGAACTTTTGCCAGAAATTCGAGGATTAGCAACACCTTATGGTTTAAACTTTATTCCGGGACGTTGGATTGCGGGAGTTCAGCTTACAAAAGGTGGTTCTACAGTTACCAACGGTTATGAAAGTATTACCGGACAAATCAATACCGAATTATTAAAATCTCACGATAAATCTGAAACTACTCTTAATGTTTTTGCTGATTTAAATGCAAGAACAGAAGCCAATATCACCCACACTTCCCCAATTTCAGAACATACATCGCAAACCATATTACTTCACGGAAATGGAACTTTGGCAAAAATGGATTACAACGACGACGAATTTCTGGATCAACCAACCGGAACACAAATTAATGTTGCGTATCTTTTAAATTATGAAGATTTGGAACATTCCGGATTTGGAACGCATTTCGGGATTAATTTTTTACAGGATAAAAGAAATGCCGGACAAATGGATTTCGATAAAACTTTAGACCAAAGTGAACAATCAGCTTATGGAGTCGGAATTGATATTTCTAGATTTCAGGTTTGGAATAAAACGGGGTATTTATTTAAAGAAAAACCGTATCAAAGTTTGGGTTGGATGAACCAATTTACCTATCATCAACAAGACAGTTTTTTTGGTTTGAGGAATTATTTCGGAAAACAAACGACGTATTATTCCAATCTAATTTTTGAAAGTATTTTCGGAAATACCAATCACAAATACAAAACAGGAGCGAGTTTTTTGTATGATAAATATGATGAAGACTATTTATTTCAAAATTTTAAAAGGACAGAAACCGTTCCAGGATTATTTTTCGAATATACTTTAACCGGCGAAAAATATACCTTAGTTGCAGGTGCACGAACCGATTTCCACAATTTAGCTGGAACGCAGTTTACACCTAGATTAAATTTTAAATACGATATCGCACCTAAAACAATCTTGAGATTATCGGCAGGACGTGGTTTCAGAACGGCGAATATTTTTGCAGAAAGTCAGGCCTTTTTTGCTTCCAATAGATCCATCGATATTTTGCAAAACGGCGGAAAAATTTATGGTTTAAATCCAGAAATTGCATGGAATTACGGTGCAAGTTTGCAACAGGAATTTCGACTTTTCGGGAATAAATCAATGATTGTAGCAGATTTTTTCCGAACCGATTTCCAAGATCAGGTTTTGTTGGATTTGGATCAATCTGCGCAAAAAATTGTTTTTTATAATTTGGCCGGAAAATCTTGGGCAAACAGTTTTCAAACACAGTGGGATTTTTCGCCGGTGAAAAATTTTGATGTTCGTTTGGCGTACAAGTTTTATGATGTTCAAGCCGATTTTGCCGATGGAAGAAGAGAAGTTCCTTTTATGGCAAAACACCGAGGTTTTCTGAATTTGGCTTATTCCACAACCAAAAATGAAAAAGGCGGATTTTGGGCTTTTGATACGACTTTAAATGTAGTAGGAAAACAAAAATTGCCGAATTTAGATGCAAATCCATCGCAATTTCAACTTTCGGAATATTCTGATGACTATTCTACTCTAAATGCACAGATTTCAAGAAATTTCAACGAAAAAATCCGAGTTTATCTCGGCGGTGAAAACTTGACTTCATACACTCAAGAAAATCCAATTATTGATGCACAAAATCCTTTCGGAAATTATTTTGACGGCGGAATGGTTTATGAACCGATTATGCCTGCTAACGTGTATGTTGGTTTGGATGTGAAGTTTTAGTCCGATTTTGGAATTAATAAAATTGATATATTTGCTTAAATTCATTTTATGAAAGCAGTTATATCAATTTTTTTGATTTTTTTCTATACTTATTTTTTTGCACAACAAGGAATTTTCAACAATCAAATCGTTGCCAATAATCTTTCTGTCAACGAAAAACTTACTGAAGAACATTCCAAAGATTATATTATTACAAAATATTATCATCAATCTCAGTTCAATTTATCTCAAGAATTAGAAATTAATTTACCCACGGGAAGAAAAATCGTTGCTTTTTTTGATAAAAAATATACCTATACCAACACTACAGAGTCCTTTGTTTATAAAATAGAAAATGAACCTTTTTCTGAGTTGGTATTATCTAAATACGATTCTGTTATCACAGGAATGTACGGTTCTGAAACGGGTGAAAAAATCATGATTTTTCAAACGGCTCCAGAGATTTTTGCATTATCGGTATTTGATCAAAGTAAACTTGATGCGCAGGATTCTGTATTGGATACTTTAGAAGCCAGTTTGGAAAATTCAAACCAACTTAAAATGGCGAATGAAAACGTTTGTGCAGCTTCAACAACTTGTCCTCCCACCGTTATTGATGTCATGATTATTTACACCACTGCTGTAAAAAATCAGTGGAGTGGTTTAGCACAAAGTAACGCACAATGCGCCACAATTGTAACTAATTTTAATAATTCATTATTGAATTCCGGCGTTGTAAATGTGAGTTTGAATTTATCCTATTCCGGTGAAATTATTTACACAGAAAGTGGAAATATTAGTACCGATTTATCACGATTACGCAACCAAACGGATGGATTTATGGATGATGCTCATACACTTAGAGATACCTATGCTGCGGATTTATGTGCTTTAATTACTTCCACTCCAACTGATACTTGCGGATTAGGCTATGTACAAAGTAATCCAAGTAATTATAATGATACTTATGCATTTACCGTTTCCTTGCGGGGTTGTTCTGTCGGAAATTATACGGTAGCTCATGAAATGGGACATAATATGGGTTTACATCATGATTGGTATGTGAGTTCATCTACAACGCCTTGCAGTCATCATCACGGTTATATTAATCAAAACGCAATTTTGCAGGGAACTTCCAGTCCTTCCAATACAAGATGGAGAACTATTATGGCTTATACAGATCAATGTACAGATGCGGGAATTGGCTGTCCAAAAATTAACCGTTGGTCCAACCCTAACCTTAATTACAATGGAGATCCAACAGGAGTAAATCTTTTGGATCCTCAACCATCTTATGAAGTTTATGGATTTCAGCGTTTTGCATGCGCTGTATCGGATTTCCGTTCTCCAAATTTGAATGTTAATGAAATTTCAAAAAAAATAAAGGAAATTGAAATCTACCCAAATCCTGTTAAAGAAACCCTATTTGTAAAATCTCCAAAAAATTCAAAATTAAAATTTGATATTATAAATACTGTTGGACAAAAAATCTTATCCACCTCATCTTCAGAAATTTCAGTAAAAACAATGGCTAAAGGTGAATATTTCCTAATGATTTACGGAGACGACAAATCTTTTTTGGGTACAAAAAAGTTCATTGTTGAATAAAAATCTCTTCAATTTAGGATTTCAACCATTGGGAAGATGTTAGATAATTTTCTTCAGGGTAATAAATAAAAAGAACATTTTTTCCTTTTATGGTATTGATAATAGGCTCTGCTAGAGCTCTTGGAACGGCAGGGCAACCCCAACTTCTGCCAATTCTTTTGTGCTTTTTTGCGAATTCATCACTAACGTAATCTGCACCATGCATTACCACAGCTCTTTGTAAAGCATTGTCATTGTAACCTTTATCCACTCCCAATAATTTTAGGGAATATCCATTTTCACCATGATAGGTAACATCGGTAACATAAAAACCCAGACTTGATTGTAGTGAACTTTCGGTATTTGAAAAATTAACGGCAAATTCTTCACCGGTATTTTTTCCGTGGGCAACTAAAGAATTGAAAAGTATTTCTCCAGTTTCCGTATTTATCACCCAAAGTCTTTTGATATTGGAAGAAAGCGAAAAATCGCAAACGGTTAAAAGTTTAGTGTTTTCATCAATTTTTCCCGCTTTTTTTAGGTTATTGAAGCCTAAAAGTGCTTTCTCAAAAACATCAAATTTTAAGGTTGTTCCTGAAGAAAAATCGATTTTGTTGTATAAATTTTGTGATATACTGATTTCTGCAACTTCTGATTTTATACTTACAGAGTCTTTTTCTGAAGTTGGTGAAATCAACGTTTTTGTAGTATCAGCTCCACTCTTTTCTTTTTTATCAACATATGAAGTGGTGAGAATGAAAACAGCAAAAAGTGCAAACAGAAAATTTCTCATAAAATATTATGTTAAATGTAATTTGGTGGTGCAAATTTATTAAAACATAATTTTTTTAAAGAGAATATGTAAAATTGAACCGAAATTTTATAAAAGTTTAACATAAAAGAATGATGATTTGAATCATCATGAGTTTATCTATGTTAATGAAATTAACCTACTGGAAATCAATAGTTAATTCATTTCTCAGAATCCCTCACAAAATCCAAACTCACCGAATTCATGCAAAATCGGGTTCCTGTTGGAGGCGGTCCGTCATTAAAAACGTGTCCCAAATGCGAATCGCAACGTTTGCATAAAACTTCAATCCGCTCCATTCCGTGGGAAGAATCGCGTTTGTAAATCACGCCGTCTTTTTCCGCTTCAAAAAAACTTGGCCAACCGCAAGTTGACGAAAATTTGGAATCGGAACGAAATAAATGATTTCCGCAAACTGCACAATAATATTCTCCCAATTCATCAAATTGGTTATATTTTCCGGTAAAAGGTCTTTCTGTATCGGCTTCACGAGCAACTGCATACAAATCCGGAGATAGGATTTTTTTCCATTCTGCGTTGGAAACATTCAGTTTCGTTTTATCGGTTCGGGAATAATACGGATTGTTTTTGGTATCGTTGTTTTCCATTGTTTTGGTGGTTTTTATCGGTGTTTTGGTTTGTGAACAGGCGTTCAGAAAAAATAAAAGAAAAATAACGCTGAAAAATTTCATAACTTTTTTATTATAATTACGAGTAAAAATCCTGTAAGGTTTTTAACAGCAAGTTTAATACCTTTATTCCTCACAAATCTACTAATTTTGTGGAAATGACAGACCAAGAAAAGAAACGACAACTCCGAAAATACAAAGCATTCGCCACCGGACTTTTTTTGTTGATGGCGGTTGTTTTTGTCATCATGACGATTTTGCAAAAAACAAACGATTCGCATTGGATTGGTTATGTTCGTGCGTTTTCGGAAGCAGCAATGGTGGGAGCTTTAGCGGATTGGTTTGCAGTTACGGCGCTTTTTCATCATCCTTTAGGTCTCAAAATTCCGCACACGAATCTCATTCAAAATAAAAAAGAACAAATCGGGGATAATTTGGGGAATTTTGTCGTAGGAAATTTCCTTTCTCCGCAAAACATCCGTCCTTATATTTCTAAATTAAAAGTGTCGAGTTTCGTTGGCGAATGGCTTTCCAAAGCGAGAAATCAAGAAATTTTGTTGAATGAAACTTCCACGATTATTTTGGATATTCTGAACAAATTGGATGATGAAGCGGTCATTAATTTCATTTCGAAAAAGGCGCAGGAAATGACCAACGATTTGAAAGTAAATTCTATTCTCGGAAATGGATTGGATTATATTTTGGAGAAAAACGATCATCAAAGATTGGTGACCGGACTTTCAAAACAAATAAAAACGTACGTTCTAAACAACCAAGAAATGGTTCGTGACCGTGTAAAAAAAGAAAGTTTTGCACTTGTTCCGAAATTTGTAGATGATAAGATTGCCGATAAAATTACTCAAGGTTTATCCAAATATTTTGATGAAATTGAAACTAATTTAGAACATCCGCTTCGTGAAGAAATTACCCAAAAATTATTCAATTTTTCTAAAGATTTGAAAG
The DNA here is from genome assembly GCA_023420435.1 of Bacteroidota bacterium. Taxonomy (GTDB): domain Bacteria; phylum Bacteroidota; class Bacteroidia; order Flavobacteriales; family Weeksellaceae; genus JAEXBA01. Next base: position 1,678 of record JAEZWE010000223.1, on the reverse strand, counting down.
ATAATGAAAAATGGGAAAAAGAACTTTCCACGATAAAAGACAGCTTTTTGAAAGAAGAAAAAATTTTAATTTACGCTAAAGATATTTGGGAATCCATCAAAAAATCGCTGATGAAAGAGTTGAATGATGAAGATTCTGCAATCAAAAAATATTTATTGAAAAACCTCAACGAATTGTCTTTCAACCTGCAAAATGACGAAAAATTGCAGTACAAAATCGATCATTGGATTCGCGTGACGGCATACAAATACATATTGAAAAATACGCATCAATTCGGGGATTTAATTTCATCTACCGTTGGAAATTGGCAAGGAAAAGAATTGAGCAACAAATTGGAATTGGAAGTTGGGAAAGATTTGCAGTTTATCCGTGTTAATGGGACTTTGGTCGGCGGTTTGGTTGGTTTGATTATTTATACGATTGCGCATTTTTTTATATAAAGATGGAAGACAGGAGACCGAAGACGGAGGTTTGCACTCCATAAAGTTATTAAACAATGCTGTTTCTCAATGCGATTAATTGATTCATCAATTGAAAAGCTTCATCATAAAGTTCCGCAAATTTTTCTTCGTTCAGATAATTTCTACGTTTTGCTTTATGAAGACACGTTACAACCTCAGCCAACGAACGAATTGCGTAGCCTAAAAACTTCTTGAACTCTGGATTGCTGTGTCCTATTGATCCTTCAGCGATATTTAATGCTACACTATCTGAAGCCCGCAAAATTTGAGAAGAAAGATTAAATTTTTCTCTATCTGGAAAAGATATGGACAGTATGTTGATCTTTTCCCCGAAATCCATTGATATTTTCCAAACTCTTAAATTCTCAAACTTAAATCCCATATTATATTTATTACAGTTTTTATCGTAGCTTACTTCGGTCTTCCGTCCTCAGTCTTCAAACTTTTCTCCAAAATCTTCTGATTAATTTTCCGAATCAATTCCGGACCTTCATAAATAAATCCGGTATAAAGTTGTATCAAACTCGCTCCTGCTTCCAATTTTTCTATCGCATCTTCCGCAGTATGAATTCCACCAACACCGATGATTGGAAACGCTTTTCCGCTTTTTTCAGAAAGAAATTTAATAACCTCTGTTGAGCGTTTCGTTAAAGGTTTTCCGGAAAGTCCGCCTGTTTCTTTTTTATTTTCAGATTTCAAATTTTCTCTGGAAATCGTCGTGTTTGTAGCGATAACTCCCGCAATTTTGGAATCTTTAACGATTTCGATGATGTCCAATAATTGTTCGTTCGATAAATCGGGAGCAATTTTCAATAAAATTGGTTTTGGTTTTTCTTTTTGATCGTTAAGTTTTTGCAACGCCAACAACAACTCAGTTAGCGGTTCTTTGTCTTGCAATTCTCTAAGATTTGGAGTATTTGGCGAGCTAACATTCACCACAAAATAATCGACATAATCGAATAATTTTTCAAAACAAATTTTGTAATCATCCACTGCGTTTTCATTGGGTGTTACTTTATTTTTCCCAATGTTTCCGCCAATCAGAACGTTTTTATTCTTTTTCAAACGTTCAACCGCAGCATCAACTCCTTCGTTGTTAAAACCCATTCGATTGATAATTCCATCATCTTCAATTAACCGAAAAAGACGTTTTTTATCGTTTCCCGGTTGTGATTTCGGCGTTAAAGTTCCGATTTCCACAAAGCCAAATCCCAAAT
>JAEZWE010000166.1 GCA_023420435.1 Bacteroidota bacterium | reverse complement strand
AAGGGAACCGTTATCAGCGATCAAAACACGCTAAACCGCAAGGTGTATTTTGTAGAAAAAGGGCTTCTGCGCTCGTTTTATTTTGAAAAAGGAAAAGACATCACCACCAATTTTTACCCCGAAAACAGCATTCTCGCCAATAAAGACACCATTTTTGAGAAAATTCCGGCACGGCATTCCATTGAAGCTTTAGAAGACAGTGAGATTGTCTTTTTCCGGTACTCGAAAATGGAAGAACTCTGCGAAACTTCGCTTACCATAGCCAATTTCAGCCGCCGTGTGTTGGGACTTTTGATGACGAATATGGAAAGGCGCATCAATTCTTTGCAGTATATGACGGCAAAGGAAAAATATATTCAGCTTTTAGAAGAAAATTCTGACATACTTTTGCGTGCGCCGCTTGGGATGATAGCTTCTTATCTTGGCATTTCTCAGGAAACTTTGAGTAGGATCAGAAGTGAGGTTTAGAAAAGTTATCAAGGTACAGAAAGAGATTCTGCTTGAATGGCGGTGCGAAAAATAATTGTGCATTTTATAAGGATTTTATTCTTGAGTCTGCCGAATGCGAAGTTCCTTAAAAAATGTATATTTACAACACAGACCATGAAGCAATAGCGTCTTTACGGCTGTTGGCTTCGTTGCGTGCTTTGTAGTTAAGTGCTTTTCCGAACAGATTTGCAACCTTTATAGCCTTAATACTGTTAATTTTATTAGATAAATTTTTCAAACTCAACACGTATCAATAATTTTAAGTGTAACAGAATAAATGTATAACTGGAATTTATGAGTAGGGGATTTGTGAAAGAGGGTGATCAGGAGGAAATTCCGCTGATTCCGCCCCGTCCCGATTTACCGCCCGGTACGGTAAACTTCGTTACCGAGTTCGGATACGCTCAGTTGCTCGCCGAACGTGATCAATTGATTCACGAGCGCGACAATACCTCGATTTCGGACGAGAATGAAAATCGCATTGCCGTCAATTTAATCAATGCGAAATTGCAATTGTTACTCGATCGAATTTCGTCTGCGAAAATTGTTAACCTTGCCAAACAACCCAAAAATATAGTGAAGTTCGGTGCTGAAGTGTACTTTACGGTTGATTCCGATCCCAAAATCCAGCATTATCAAATCGTGGGAGTCGATGAGGCAAATGTTGCAGAAGGGAAAATAGCGTTTACCTCTCCGATTGCAAAAATCTTTATGGACAGAAAGGTCGGCGATCGCGTGACATTGAAATTGGGAAAAGCGGAAAAGCAGTTTGAAATTGTGTCGATAAAATATTGATGGATTTGTTAAGTGTCTGACTATTAATTTGGTCGCCGATCGAATTGCGGCTAACTTTTCGGGGGTTTGCATTCGGGCGGGCTACTAAAAACCAAAAGTGGAAAGAAAAACAGCCTGAAGCAAAATGCTTTTTCAAATTTCTAAATTACGGAAAAACTAAAAAATGGAAAAATTTTTTGCGGCTATTTTCTAGAATCTTTCTGAGATTTCCTTCAACCCTGCATCTTGCAAAACCCATGTTAGCTGCAGTTCTTTTTATTCAGCAATATTAGAGAAAACATATAACATTTCTCGTCCGATTTCTAAACTTTTTTGCAAGTATTTCTCGTTCATTTCTGCAGTTCCGTCAAATTTTTTTGGATCTTCGTAGCGAATTGCAATTCTTTTGTCCGCTCCTGCAATGAAAGGACAACCTTGTTCTGCACTTGAACAAGTCATAATTGCACAAAAATGACTTTCAGGATTAAATTTGTCGTCGTATTTTTTGGAAAATCCTATGATTGGATGTTCGTTTTTATCAAATTTTACAGCGTAAATTGGATTTTGGTTTTCTGATAATTTGATGATTTCAAAACCTTGATTTTCTAATGTTTCAGCAACCTTCGGGAACATTGCAGTTGCTTCTGTTCCGCCCGAAAAACACGATATATTTTCTATTTTAAGATAATTTGCCAAAGTTTGCGCCCAAATTTGTGACAAATGACTTCTCCGTGAATTGTGTGTGCAAATAAAGTTCAGACGAATTTTTTCGCTTGTGTTTCGTTTGCTTTGAATGTAGTCAATTAGCGGTTGCAAAACTTCTTTTCTTTCTTTGGAAATTTCGCTGTTTTGAAAGTTTGAAATGATTTCAAGAATTTTAGAGTTCATTTTTATAGTATTTTGATTTTAGATAAAGACTGATTTTTACGAGTAGAATTAAAACGGGAACTTCAACTAAAGGTCCGATTACTCCTGCAAATGCTTGTGGCGAATGAATTCCGAAAACGGCAATAGCAACTGCAATCGCCAATTCAAAATTATTTCCTGTTGCCGTAAATGAGATTGAAGCGTTTTTGTCGTATGGAATTTTCATTGATTTTCCCAAAAAGAAACTCACGAAAAACATCAACATAAAATAAATGACAAGCGGGATTGCAATTTTCACAACATCAAATGGAAGTTCTAAAATTTTGTCGCCTTTCAAACTGAACATCAGAACAATCGTAAACAAAAGCGCATACAAAGTAAAGGGCGAAATAAAGGGAACAAATTTTCTATCAAACCAAGTTTTTCCCTTATGTTTGATGAGAAAATATCGGCTCCAAAAACCAAGCAAAAAAGGAATTCCCAAATAGATTAAAACGCTTTCTGCAACATCTTTCATTGGAACTTGAACTTTGAAATTTCCCAATCCCAATTTTTGTGGCAAAACATTGATGAAAAGCCAAGCGTAAAAACTATAAGTTATCACTTGAAAAATGCTGTTTAGAGCAATTAACAATGCTCCATATTCTCGGTTTCCTTTTGCCAAATCGTTCCAAACAATCACCATTGCGATACATCTCGCCAAACCAATTAAGATTAATCCGACCATATAATCAGGATCATTTCGCAAGAAAATAATGGCAAGCACGAACATTAAAACAGGTCCGATTATCCAGTTCAGAAAAAGCGAAAGCGACATTGCTTTTTTGTCGGAAAATGCCTTTGGAAGCAGGGAATAATCCACTTTTGCAAGTGGTGGATACATCATCAAAATCAATCCTATTGCTAAAAGTATGTTCGTTGAACCTACAGAAAGTTTTTCGTTAATTTCTTTAATATTTGGGAAAAAATATCCCAAAGTAACGCCAAAAATCATCGCAAGGAAAATCCAAAGCGTGAGATAACGGTTTAAAAATTTGAGTTTTGGTTTCATTTTGTATTATTGCGATTAAGTTTTTTAAAATTTTTAACAGCAGTTTTGTTTTTTAAGTTTTGTAGTCATTGTTTCAAAATAAAATTCAAACATTGAAAGTGTTTCTTCATTAATGCAGTAACACACGGAATTTCCTTCTATATTTCCTTTTATTAATCCTGCATCTTTAAGTTGTTTTAAGTGTTGTGAAACGGTTGGTTGTGCCAAAGGCAGTTTATCTACAATATCACTGCAAATGCATTCATTCACTTTTAGAAGATATTCCAAGATTGCAATTCTTGCAGGATGTCCCAATGCTTTCGCAATGTTTGCGATTTCATTTTGTTGGTCTGTAAAATGTTCGGTTTTTGTTGCTCCCATTTTTCTATATTTTAATATTGCAATATTACGATGATTTTTTTAATCTTAAAATATTCTTTCGTTTTTTTGTCAACCTATTTCAGGAATATGCAATTTGCACAAATGCCCAATCGAAGCCGTTCAGCCCCGTTTTTGGTAATACCATGTTACAGGCTGGCGTTTTCGTTAACTGTGTAATTTTAGCTATTTATTTTCAACCTTTTAACCCATTTATACACTTCGACCCACAACACCGACACGGCAGCAATTAAAATTGAGATTAAGAATTGCTGGAAATTTATACTACTCAATTGAAAGAAAGAAGCGAATGGTGGAATATAGAGTATTGCAATAAGTAAAACCAAAGATGCTCCAAGTATTAATGGGAACAATGTATTTTTATTTTTAAAACTATCAAATACACTGTAAATGAATGAGCGATTAACCATACTCAAAAACACATTTGCAAATACTAAAGTTGTGAAAACTATTGAACGTGTAGTTGCTTCATTACTAACGTTTTGTACAGCATACTGATATGCAGTTAGAACGCCTGCGGTAATGGCCAATCCCTGAATAATACTAATGCTTAATTCTTTCCAGCTCAAGAATGTCTCGGTCATTTTACGTGGTTTCTCTAGCATTGTATTTTTTTCCATCGGCTCATTTTCATAGACAATAGAACAGGTTGGCCCCATTATTAGCTCCAAGAAAATAACATGTACCGGTGTGAAAATATGCGGATATATCC
>JAEZWE010000067.1 GCA_023420435.1 Bacteroidota bacterium | reverse complement strand
GTATAGCAATGTTATTATTTTTATTTTGAATTTTATTTATTTTTTATGAATTTAATAAGATTAAGTAAATTGAATTTTTGAATTATGATTATAAAAATCGCAAATTTGATAATCTTATTTTGCTATTTATTTAAATGGCTTTTTTTAATACTTTTTTTGTGAAAAATCCAATTAAAGGGAAATTTCAGTACCCAAAATTCTATTTTAATTACTTTTAAAAAGATTTTTTGAGAGAAAATATTATTTTTTTGTAACAAAAATCTAATCTCATTACTTACTTATCAAGCGCTCACAAAATGCCATTACAAAATGCCATTATTAGAAAAAGATTTTTTGGAAAAAATAGAAAAGCACAAAGGTGTGGTTTTCAAGATTTCCAAAATGTATATGGACAATTTCGATGACCAGAAAGATTTGTTTCAGGAAATTACATTCCAGGCTTGGAAAGCATTTCCAAAATTTGAAGGCAGAAGCGAATTTTCCACTTGGTTGTACCGAATTGCGCTGAATACGGCCATCACTTTTTTAAAATCGGAAAAGAAAAGAGGTTTTATTGAAAATAAAGAAACCCAAAATCTGAACATCAAATACGATGAATACGACGAAGAAAAAGAGAAAAATTTGCAAAAAATGTATGGTGCCATTCATCAACTCAACGAAATTGACAAAGCCTTAATTTTTTACTATCTCCAAGATTTTTCTGGAAAAGAAATGGCAGAACAATTGGGACTTTCTGAAGGCAATGCAAGGATAAAATTAAACCGTGCAAAAAATAAACTGAAAGAACTTTTAACTTAAAATTGAAAAAAATGGATTTAGAAAATCTTAAAAATAATTGGAAAGAAGAGGAAGTTTTGGCACCGGAAATTTCATTAGAAAAGCAAAATGAAATCCGAAATCCTTTGGAGAAAATAAAGAAAAACATCAAGGTTGAATTGTGGAGTACGCTTCCCATTTTCCCTTTAACACTGTGGATTCTGTATAAAATGGTGGAGGATAAAACCATTGTTTTATTTGCGAGTACATTAATTGGTGTCATGTTTTTAGTAGTTATTTTTTATGCTTTTAAAATTTATAAATTTTATAAAGAAATTAACACCAATTCACTCAGCAGTTTTCAGCATATTTTGGAAATGGAATATCAAATGAAATATTATAGAGATCTTTATCAATCCTACTTTATAGCACTTCTTCCAATCATGATGAGCGAGTTTTTTATCATTTTTCTTTACAGTAGAAAAAATGAATTTGAAAACTTTGAATCCCTTGCCGGAACTTTAATTATTAGTATGATTATTGGCTTTGGATTACTCTTTCTGTTTTGGTTCATCTGGTATCAATTTTTCTACGGAAGGCATTTCAAAAAAATAAAATCAATCATCAAAAACATTAAATAAAATATGGAAACTAAAAATTACAAAAAAATCATTGTGCAATCGCTTTTCGGTGGAATGATTGCTTATCTTACTGCTAATATCATCACATTTTTGATTAAATGGAATGCAACGAATAAACTTTCTGATCGTAGTTTTGAATTTAATCAAGGACGGTTTTTCGTGAATGATGAAATTACTGGATACGATGTCTTTCCGACATTATTTATCTTATTTGGAGTGATATTCCTGTTGAAATTTTTTGCTTCAAAATCAATTAAAGCATAAATAAAAAACCCTTTCAAAAAATGAAAGGGCATTTTTATATTTATTCTCGGCTCTTGGCTCTCGAATCTCCAATCTATTCTAAATCGAATTCACAATCCCATTCAAAGTTGCACTAGGTCGCATTGCAGCATCAGTTTTTGTGAAATCTGCGTGATAATAACCGCCAATTTCTTGAGGTTTTCCTTGCGCTCCAATCAATTCTTCATTTATTTTCGCTTCATTTTCCTGCATTGCATTAGCAATTGGTTTGAATTTTTCAGCCAATTCTTTATCATCACTTTGGTGGGCTAAAGCTTCTGCCCAATACATCGCTAAATAAAAGTGCGAACCTCTATTGTCGATTCCGCCCACTTTTCTTGAAGGAGATTTGTCAGTCGCTAAAAATTTTGCATTTGCAGCGTCTAAAGCATCTGCTAAAACTTGGGATTTTTTATTGTCTTGCGTTTGAGCCAAATGTTCCAAACTCGCTTGCAAAGCCAAAAACTCTCCTAAAGAATCCCAACGAAGATACCCTTCTTCTATAAATTGTTCGATATGTTTCGGTGCACTTCCTCCAGCTCCGGTTTCGAACAAACCACCACCATTCATTAAAGGAACGATGGATAACATTTTTGCAGAAGTTCCGAGTTCCAAAATCGGAAACATATCGGTTAAATAATCTCTCAAAACATTTCCGGAAACCGAAATTGTATCTTTTCCTTCACGACCTCTTTTCAAGGTTTCAAGCATTGCATCTTTCACATCCATAATTCGGATATCCAAACCTGATGTATCGTGGTCTTGCAAATATTTTTCAACTTTTTTGATGATTTCTCTGTCGTGCGCTCTCGATTTATCCAACCAGAAAATCGCTGTGGTATCTGACAATCTCGCTCTGTTCACCGCCAATTTCACCCAATCTTGAATCGGAGCATCTTTGGTTTGACACATTCTGAAAATATCATCTTTTTCTACTTTTTGTTCCAACAAAGTGTTTCCGTTTTCATCCAAAACTTTTACCGTTCCATCCGCTTTCATTTGGAAAGTTTTATCATGAGAACCGTATTCTTCCGCTTTTTGCGCCATCAAACCTACATTGGGAACCGAACCAAAAGTTTTTGGATCAATGGCTCCATTTTCTTTCATATCATCGATAATTGATGAATAAAATCCAGCGTAAGTTCTGTCCGGAATAATACAAACCGTATCTTCTTCAACGCCATCTTTATTCCACATTTTTCCGCCACCACGAACCAAAGCCGCCATGGAAGCATCCACAATAACGTCTGAAGAAACGTGGAAATTCGTAATTCCTTGATCAGAATTTACCATCGCAATTCTAGGTCCGTTTTCAATTGCTTTTGCGATATCGGCTTTAATTTCTGTTTCTTCCGGTTGTCCAGAAATTTTTTCAAATAAAGTCGCCAAACCGAAATTTGGATTGATATCCAATCTTTCAAAAACAGAAGCATATTTCGTGAAAACATCCTTGAAATAAGTTGCTACAATCGCCCCGAAAATAATAGGATCGGAAATCTTCATCATGGTTGCTTTCAAGTGTGCAGAAAGCAAAACGTTCTTCTCTTTGGCTTCGTTAATGGCTTGTTGTACGAAAGATTTTAAAGCATTCAAATTCATCACTGATGAATCTATCACTTCGCCTGCTTTTAAATTTCCGAAATCTTTTAAAACCTTTTCCGAACCATCATTTCCAAAGAAAACAATTCTGAATTTTCCTTCGTTCTCAACTGTTGTTGAGTTTTCAGTTCCATAAAAATCACCTTTTTCCATGTGTGCAACGGAAGTTTGGCTGTCACTTTTCCATTCACCCATTCGGTGCGGATTGGCTTTTGCATAATCTTTTACGGATTTCGGTGCTCTTCTGTCACTATTTCCTTCTCTAAGAACAGGATTTACCGCACTTCCCAAAACTTTTGAATACTTAGAATTGATGGTTTTTTCTTCCTCATTTTTCGGTTCAGCAGGATAATTGGGAAGGTTGTAACCTTGCTTTTGCAATTCTTCAATCGCTTCTTCCAATTGTGGAACTGATGCAGAAATATTCGGAAGTTTAATGATATTGGCTTCTGGAGTGGTCGCTAATTTTCCCAATTCTGACAGATAATCAGGTGTTTTTTGCTCTTCGGTAAGAACTTCAGGGAAATTCGCTAAAATTCTTCCCGCCAAAGAAATATCCGGAACCGAAATTTCAATATTTGCAGTTTTTGTAAAAGCCTTTACAATCGGCAAAAATGAATGGGTTGCCAACATCGGTGCTTCATCGGTTAAGGTGTAATAGATTTTTGCTTGTGACATTATAAGTTTGATTTTTTTATGTAAATTTTTGGAGTACAAATTTAGTTAAATTTTGGTTTTTAATTTACTTTTTGACGATACATTTCATCTAAGTTTCAAGAAAATTTCCCTAATTTTATCCAATATGAATGCTAAAAATATTTCTTTGGTTCTTTCAGGTGGTGGAGCAAGAGGTCTTGCTCATATCGGCGTAATTGAAGAACTTGAAAAAAGAGGCTATGTAATTAAATCCATCTGTGGAACTTCTATGGGTGCCATGATTGGCGGAATTTATGCTTGCGGAAAATTGCAGGAATTTAAAACCTGGATTTTGAATTTGAATCGTTTTTCATTATTCCGTTTAATGGATATTTCTTTTAAAAATAGAGGCTTAATTAAGGGGGAAAAAATTATGAGTGCACTATCTAAGTTTATTCCCGACCAAAATATAGAAGATTTGCCTATTGAATTTTCGGCTGTAGCTGCAGATATTTTGGGAAGAAAGGAAGTGGTTTTTAATGAAGGTAGTTTACATGAAGCGGTAAGAGCAAGTACTTCTATACCGACACTTTTCACCCCCGTGCAAAGAGATGGAATGATTTTGACAGATGGAGGCGTTTTGAATAACCTTCCGGTAAATCACGTGAAAAAGAAATGGCGAACAAAAATTTTTGCCGTTAATGCCAATGCGCATTTTGTGACGCATGAGATTGCAGTAGGAAAGGAAGAAGTAGGAAAATCTGCGGAAGAAATGATGGAAAATCCCATTATTGAAATTAAAACTAATTCAGAAAATATAAATCAAAATAAAAATATTAATTACCGCTGGCTTTTGGATAGAACATTGAGTATTATGATAGAACAAAGTGCCTTATCCGCCATTGAAAAACATCCGCCACATTTATTGATTAATATTCCAAGAACTATTGCGGGTACTTTGGATTTTTTAAAAGCGGAATTTATTATAGAAGCTGGAAAAAAATACGCCTCAAAATATCTGGACGAATTTGAGAAAAAAGAATCGGAAGGTTTTTTTAGCAAAATCATCAATCAATTTTAGTAAAAGTTAAAAAACTATTAAAAAGCGGTTGTTTCTGCGCTTTTGCTTATTATTTTCATTATTTTTGAGAAAATCTAAAATATTTTAATTTATGGCAACAATTACATTAAAAGGAAATAAAATTAATACCCTTTCAGATCTTCCGGAAGTGGGAAGTAACCTTAGAGATTTTGCATTGGTAAATGATAAATTGGAAGTAAAACAACTTTCTGATTATGATGGCAAAAGAAAAATCTTCAATATTTTCCCTAGTATTGATACGGGAATTTGTGCAGCTTCTGCAAGGAAATTTAATGAAGAAGCAGGAAGTTTAAATAATGCAGTAGTAATTAATGTTTCCAAAGATTTACCATTTGCATTGGGAAGATTTTGCGCCGCAGAAGGTTTGGATCATGTAGAAACTTTTTCCGATTTTAGGGGAACTTTTGGGGATGATTATGGCGTAACCATTGTTGATGGACCCATGAAAGGTTTGCTTTCGAGAGCTGTTTTGGTAACGGATGAAAATAACAAAATTTTATATACAGAACAGGTTCCGGAAATAACAACAGAACCAAATTACGAAGCAGCGTTGAACGCTTTGAAATAATAGAAATTTAAAGATGAATCAAACTTTGTCAAAGTTCAAATCTTTGACAAAGTTTTTTGTCTAAAATAGCATTGTCTATGTAATCTTTTGCCTTGGCTCTTTAAAAAATGAAACGCTCCGGTTCTGCAACATTGCCCCTTCATTACGGCTACGTTCCACAGTGGCTGTACGAACGCATGTCCAAAATCGGATTGGCAGTTTTTGAGGTGATTTTGGCTGATTACGGCAAAAATGAGGTGCTGCGCAGAGTGAGCGATCCGTTTTGGTTTCAGAGTTTTGGCGCTGTAACGGGAATGGACTGGCATTCTTCCGGCGTCACGACTTCCGTAATGGGCGCTTTGAAACGTGCGATTAATCCAATTTCAAGAGATTTGGGAATTTACATCGCAGGTGGAAAAGGCAAATTTTCTTTGGAAACTCCGAATGAACTTCTCAAAATTTCAGAAACCATGGGTTTAAACGGAACTGAACTTGTGAAAGCCAGCAAACTTTCCGCAAAAGTGGATAATACCGCAATTCAGGACGGATATCAACTTTATACACACAATTTTATTTTGAGTGATGAAGGAAAATGGACGGTTGTTCAACAGGGAATGAATCCAAAAGATAAAACCGCACGTCGTTATCATTGGCATTCTGAAAATATCAAATCTTTTGTCGATGAACCCCACACCGGAATTGAAGGTTTAAATCGGGGAAAAATTCTGAATTTAACTGCTCACGAAGCAACAGAGAACCGTAACGGAATTTTAGAAATTTCGCATGAAGCACCTGAAAAAATCATGAAGGAAATTAGCTTGATGATGCCTTCACATCATGATGTTCAGGCTTCGGATGTCGATTTGAAACGTTTGGGCGCAATGCTTTCCTTAACACGTGAACTTCAGCCGGAGAATTTTGAGGATTTGTTGTTGTTGAAAGGTGTCGGTCCAAGAACGATGCAGAGTTTGGCTTTGGTTTCAGAAATCATTCACGGCTCACCTTCCAGATTTCAGGATCCTGCAAGATTTTGTTTTGCTCACGGCGGAAAAGACGGTCATCC